>CAYSGJ010000018.1:0-3328 GCA_964430705.1 uncultured Desulfobacterales bacterium
GGAGCTCTAAAACGGATTGCCATCGCGTGGTGCGAGGAAAACGACATCCCCTATGTGGAAGACACAGGCCAGCCGGAAAACGCATAAAATCATCCCCGGCCCCATGTTCCTGGCGATAGCGCATAAGTCAGAAAAGGGCCGGTTTTTCCATTGCCCGGTATGTTTAAAAGTGAGGAACGTCCCTGAAGACTCCTTTGACCAACTTGGTCTTTTTGGGTATAGTTGACCAAAAAAGACCAATATTGGAACAGCCGAGGAGGCTACCTTGAAAATTGTCAATATTTCTGAAGCAAAGGCCAATCTTTCAAAACTGGTGGCCCTCGTTTATCGAGGAGAGAAGGTTGTCATAGCAAAAAATAACCTGCCCCTCGTGGACCTGGTTGTCCATAAGCCTGAAGGGACCAGAAAACTTGGCTTGCTGGCGGGAAAATTCCGTGTGCCGGAAAACATTATGGAAGAAGATGCCGATATAAACGCCATGTTTTACGGCGACGATGCATGAATATCATTATTGATACCCACATCTTTCTCTGGGCGCTATCTGAACCTGGTAGGATAAGCGATACGAAGCGCGCGGCGTTGGAAGACTTGTCCAATACCATCCATGTCAGCGCCGTCACTATCGCCGAAATCATGATCAAGGCGTCTCTGAAAAAGTTTGCCATCGATTTTGACCCGGTTGTCATGGCCAAAGAAAGCGGCTTTGTTATGCTTGATTTTAGCGCGAATGACGCTCTGTTGCTCAAAAATCTGCCTTTTCATCACAAAGATCCTTTTGATCGTTTTCTAATCGCCCAAAGCATTACAAACAGCTATCCGATTATGACGGAAGACCCCAAAATTGCATTGTATCATTGCCGGGTGATTTAATGACCGGTTGAAGTCGAAATTATCGACTTCAACAAAAGGCGGAAAAGTTAAGCGGCCAAGCGCTTTCCCTAATGGTGATATATTCGAGTCAAAAACAGAAAATGGAAAACACCGACGTTATCATGAATAGGTGAGGTGCATTATGGGGACTATTAGGTTGCAAGAGCGCATAACGTATAATCCTGAAATTTTCGGCGGGAAACCCACCGTGCGAGGACGACGGCTTGCCGTTGAACATGTACTGGGCATGCTGGCCGCCGGAGATACGATAGAAACTCTGCTGGACGAATACCCTTGGCTGGAGAGAGAAGACATTGTTGCCTGTCTCCTGTACGCCAAATCGGTTGTCGCAAATGAGCATTTCGAGCCTCTACCGGAGAAGACCACCGCTTGAAACTGTTGTTGGATACATGCATCGCCAGGTCCGCGCGCGATAGCTTGCTGAAAGCCGGATACGATGTGATCTGGTCAGGAGAATGGCCGAGCGACCCTGAAAGTTATTCTGGGATATGGTTTTGGAAGTGAACGCAATCAGAGGTAGAAGCGGAGATGAACCAAGACTTCAGAGACATGTTCAGAATATTAAACGAGTACCACGTTAGGCACCTCGTTGTTGGCGTCTACGCCGTGATACACGATAGATTTGGACATTTGGGTGGAACCGACCCTAGAAAACGCAGGACGGGTTTGGGACGTACTGGCCTCCTTTGGTGCCCCGCTGGAAGATATAAAGATTGAAGATTTCCAGGATGGAAATCTCGTGTACCCGATTGGCATTGAACCCAATCGGGTCGATATCATGATGGGTCCTCCCGGGGTGGAGTTTACTGAGGCCTGGGACCATAGAGTCAGACTTTCGCAGTTTGATTTTCACTTTACTCTCTGGCAGGCACACTTAGATGCAAGGATAGCAGGCCTTTTGTGTTGCGGTAAAATTTCCTTTACATAGAGGAAGCTTTTTGAAATATATGTCCTTATGGACAGGGAAGCAATAAAATATATTCTAACGGATTTTCACACCAAGAAACTGCCGCCGGTCGTCGAACGGGATTTACGCCTGCCGCTCGATCTTGAAAAGGTCATTTCTCTCGTGGGGATCCGAAGAAGCGGAAAAACCAGCCTGCTGTACGGCACCATGCAACAGTTGCTCGACGATGGCGTTGACAAGCGCAACATCCTCTACTTCAATTTCGAGGATGACCGCTTGTTTCCGATCCAGCTCTCACAAATGGATTTGCTGCTCCGGGCGTTTCACGAACTGTACCCGGAAAAAACCGATCAACGGAAATATCTTTTCCTGGACGAAATCCATCAGGTTGAAAACTGGGAGAAGTATGTTCGACGGGTATACGATACCGAAAATGTCCGCATCTTCATCACCGGCTCTTCTTCACGGCTGGTTTCCAAGGAGATTGCCGGATCCTTGCGGGGCCGAACCATCACCTTCGAGGTTTTCCCCCTTTCGTTCAGGGAGTTTTTGCGTTTCAGGGGCATCGAAGTCCGTTATTACGACCCGGCCCATGAGGCCAGAATCCTTCATGCCTTGAACGAGTATCTTTTCTGGGGCGGGTTTCCGGAAGTAGTCAAATCCGACGGTGACTTCATTCGCGGTAAAATCCTTCAGGAATACGCTGACTTGATCCTGTACAAGGATCTGATCGAACAGTACGGCATCCAGAATCAATACCTGCTCAAGTACCTGCTGAAGCATTTTATGGTCAATGCGGCGGCGCTGTTTTCCGTTAATCGCATTTACAACGATCTCAAGTCCCGCGGGGTTTCCGCCTCCAAAAATGCGCTGTACGAATACGTGGAATACCTCAGGACCGCCTACATTTTGTTCAGCACCCCCAAATATTCGGACTCCATCCGGGTCCAGGCCCAAAATCCAACCAAAAACTACGTCATCGACACCGGGCTGATGCAGGCGTTTCAGGCGGATACGCGGGGGGATGTCGGCCGAAAACTGGAGAACGCCGTTTTTTTGCACCTTCGTCGGTCAGAAGATGGAAGGCAGATTTTTTATTACAAGAACCGGTATGACATCGATTTCGTTGTTAGCGGCAAGACCGGCTGGCAGCTCATCAACGTATCCTACGATGTCAACACGCCCGATACGGCCAGGAGGGAGTGCCGGGGCCTGACGGAGACTCACAGCAGCTTGCCGGCATCGAAACGGGTCCTGGTCGCTAACAGCTGGACCCCCGATCTGCTGCCCCAGGACGTGGAAGTCAGCCCGGCCTGGCAATTTCTTGTCCATTGATGGATTTTATGGCTATCGAACGCTCTTAGCAAACCAATGATCCGTGTAAACATCAACGACATTGTCAGCGAGCTGGAGATCCGGCCCGAATCCCACATCTTCGATTTCGGGATTGAACAAAAATGGTACCAGTTCAAACGGGGAGCTCTAAAACGGATTGCCATCGCGTGGTGCGAGGAAAACGACATCCCCTAT
>CAYSGJ010000019.1:0-5014 GCA_964430705.1 uncultured Desulfobacterales bacterium
ATCCCATCGAAGCAGGTCCGGATTTTCGGTGCCATGTGCTCTATGGCAAGACAGGCAGGTCACCCTGCGGTCACCGCTGTCATTGGCATCATCATACCCAACCGGGTTGTTCTTGTAATCGCTTTGGGTCAAGCCTGCGGAGCCCGTACCGGCAATAGGCCATGGCGTCCCATTGGTTTCGCCGGGAATAATGAAATCCGTCGGATGTCTCAGCCAAGGACTAGCACCGCCGGTTTCAGTATCACCATGGAAAACACCATGACAAATAGCGCACAACTCGCTGATGCTCGGATCGTTTTCCCCGGCACTATATATATTCACATTTTGATTTTCTCCGTCCGTCACAGGCGCTGTTCCGTCGGTGCCGATAATAGCATTTTCATAATCAACCGCACCCACGCCCAGGACACCGTCAGCAGCCATATCATTGTCCACAAAGAGCATACGATAAGCCCCTGATGGCGCGTGATGCCCTCCCTTAATAGCCTCCATATCGTCCAACACATCATGAACCCCGTGACAGCCATTGCTGCCGGCGCAGCCCAGTCCTTCATTATTCTGGTAACCCAGCGCGTAAGGAAACTTCGTGCCATCGTACCCCGCTGGCGATGCCGTAGTTCCTAGGGTATGGTTCATATCACTGTTGTTGTCCTGGTTTCCGACCGTGTCGGGGTTGAAAAAACCGCCGGCCAGACAATTGTCATCATTAAAAGCACCCTCAGCGCTCGCCATGACAAACGGGTACAAGCCTTCAGCGCCTCCCGGGGTTGCCAGCGGGTCGGTGCCTGTCGTTGTATGGCATCCCATACAGTCACTTCTCAACAAAGCCGACAGCGGGCCGACAACGCCTTCGCCAAAGACCATCGGTTCACCGCCCTGGCTGTTGTGCATGGTGTGACAGTTGCTGCACACACCGCTTACCGCCGCCATAGCGGCCAAGGGAAACATAACAACCAGAAAAAAAGTCAAAAATACCAAAGATTTCTTCATTTCTTACACCTCCTCCTTATTTTTCAAAAACCATCATGGTCATTTCTTTTCACACAAGGACCCACATATCTGTGGGATAACGCCCTTAGGATTCGCAGTATCCATGCCAAGGGCGGCCGTGCTCCGGAAACCGACCTTATTTTCCGTATTTTTAAAAGGTTATGCGATATCAGCGCTTTCCCTGAAAGTGGCCCGGCGGCGGAAAGTGGAAATCATTTGCCACTTCTGTGGGTAGGCTTTTTCATCCGCTATGCACAAAAGTGCACAATACGTCCCCCGGTGGGAAACAGCGTGACGTTTATCCTCACCGGCCAATCTCTTTTCCACAAGTCGTGCAGCCCCCGAGCGAGCCCCGTTTCAACAAATTCGGTTTCCTTGCAGCAATTCGTGCCTTCGTGTTTTCGCGGTAAATGTTTTTGTTTCCTCCGGTTAAAGCGTACTCCTCCAATCCTCCACGAAGTCGGGTGTTTTGGTGTCAACCGGCAAACTGTCTGAGCGAATTAGAGGGCGTTGGGGCGGGTCCAATCAACGCGTGTGGCAACAGGGTAAACGGACCGTTCTTGTCAGTCCTTTGATTGTACCGGCTTGGATCAGGTTCGCCCCTACGCGCACTTATGAGCGAGTTTTTGCCTGTTGACATCAAAATAGCCGGCTGTTGACACACGCTGCTATCCCTCAAGTACGCTTTAACCGGATGAACCATATTTTTTTTAAATCCCAATTCTTACATCGTCAGATCGTGGGCAACCCCGTGGCACTCCCCGCAATTGACGGCCTGCATGGACTCCGGGTGAGGCTGGCCGTGACACCGGCTGCAAGCCGGAATCTCCCCGTGACTCGGGTGGCAGTCCGCGCAGGTGACGGGGGTATGTTTGGTCACCTTTCTTCGCAGCGCATCGTAGGCATCGCCGTGGCACCCCGCGCAAATCTTCGACTCGGTGGTCTCGGCATAAGCAATCTCCAAGGGCCTGTGTACGGGATGGCACACCATGCAGTCTTTGGAAGTCATTGCCACAGCCGGGCTGTGAGATTCATGACACATGGAGCACTCGGGAATATAGCCATGCTCGTCCGCATGACAATCCCCGCAGGCCACATCGCTCTGGTGCGCGCTGGGAAAATCGGCGATCTCTTTGGCCACCGGGGCGTGGCACGGGCCGCACACCCCAGAGATTTGGTCCATGGGGATAACCAACGGCCTGTGCGGATCCTGGTGGCACGTCAGACATGGGGTAAGCGCCTTGTGATCTCCGTGAAAAGGCCCGCCGGTCGCGCTCTGATGGCACCACGCGCAGTCCGGCATGATGTCGTCGTAGTTGTTTTTCCGTGGGCTGTACACGTGATATTCCCGGTGGCACAGCACGCAATCTATCTGATGCTTACCGCCCTCGTGTTTGATGGTCTGAAAGATCGAAAAGTGGCACCGACCGCACTCCGCCGTGGTGAGCGGTTGGATATCCATCTCATAGGGCGACCCGCCGGCCGTAGGCGCCTTTGCCGCCGCGGACAGTGAACCCATCCAAGCCGATCCCACAAAAACCACTGCCAGACACAGTCCGCCCACGCTACATATCCAACCTGATCGCTTCATATCCTGTCCATCCTTACCTAGTTGAAAGCCTTACCTAGTTGAAAGTAACAAAAAAAACCAACGAAAACAGGAAGGTGCGAAGACACAAAAAAAACACGTTAAAAAAGGCAGACCGCACTAAAAACCAATCAACCGGTTGCACCATCAAACAAAGACAAACAGCGTCTCAAACAAAGGCGGAAATCTGTTGTTTCTTTCTTTGCGCCCTTCGCCCTGCAAAACCCCCGCTTGGTCATTGGACGGGTTGTTTTTTTCTTGCCCCGACTACCTCCTCAGATCATGCGCCGTTCCGTGATACTAACTGTACTATTTAGTTTCGTGCTTTCGTGTCTTCGTGGTTGTATTTTTTTAATGCTTTTTTTCTTGCGCCGACTACCCCCTCAGATCATGCGCCGTCCCGTGACACCGGCTGCACTTTTAACTTCGTGCTTTCTTATTTTCGTGTCTTCGTGGTTGTTTTTTGTCTTGATGCTTTTTTTATTTGCACCTACCCCCTCAAATCATGCGCCGTCCCGTGGCACTGGCTGCACTGGGGGAACTTTTCCAAAATCCCCTGCGGATGAGGCTGGGGATGACAGGCATAACACGGCGGCACGGTCATGTGCTCGTCCTTGTGGCAGAACACACAGGTCAGGTTTCGGTGCTTGGTGGTGTTCTTGGCCAACACGTCCTGAGCATCGCCGTGACAGGCGCCGCACCAGTGATTGGGCGTATCCTGGCCATACTTGATTACCAGCGGCATATGCACCGGATGACAGGCTGCACAGGCCTCAAAATCCATATCTTCTGTATGTTTTTCGTGGCACTGGGTGCAATCGGGAATGTCCTTATGGGTCTCATGGCATTCGTTGCAGGCAAGATCCCCGTGGGCGCTCGGATGGGCTTCGATCTCATCGCCTTGCTGCTGGTGACAGCTCAGGCAAGCCCCAAAAAGCTCGCCTTCCAGTCTCAAGGCCAAAGGCGCGTGGGTGTCCGTATGGCAGCTTCCGCAATTTTCCAGCTCATAGTGGGGTTCGCCGCTGTGGCACATATCGCACCCGGGAACGGCATTGTCCCCCAATGGCGGATGTTCCACGTGGCAGTCCATACACCCGACATCCGTCCTGTGTTTTTCTCCATGGACCGCAATGGTCTTGTCCTGTTGGGGATGGCAATGCACGCACTGCGTATTGAGCAGGGGCGGCGGTCCGGCCGTCTTTCTCGGGGCCTGCACGTCGGCGGTCTTTTCCGCGGCCGGCGAGGGCTTCACCCCTGCCGTCTGCTGACAGGCAAAAACCCCGACCAACATCATGATTCCAACCATGCAGACAATGCCGCCCGTTGTTTTGAAAACACGCAATTTTCTGAATAACGCTACACTTTTTGTCGTTTTTGTTACGCCCATGCTGTGTCCCTCCATGGTGACAGGCTTGCTCCCCAGGTATTCGTGATTGATCCGGGGCCGTATGATTGATCTGGGTTCATATGACGGATCCGGGTTTAGATGATTGATCCGGGGCCAAGGGGAGATAAAGAAATGTTCCCGAAGGCACCCAAAAAAGGGTATAAAATCGCGTTCTGCCTATCATCGCGACAGGTTCATGTCAAGTACTTTTTGGGGAATATCGTCGCCTTGACGGGCTGTTAAAGAGAAGTTGATGGATATGCTTCACAGGCAAGGATTTGTTGCTGCACAACGCCTTGATGGATTTGGACTTTTTTTATATCCGTGCCGAAAACGCCGGGGATCCGGCCCTGCGCCGAATCAGTCCTTCCAGGTGTGACAAACGGCACAGCCGTTCACGCCGTCGGCCGGCCAGCTTTTGTAATCCCAGCGCATGAGCTTAAAATAGGGGGAACCGTGCGCTCTGTGACAGGACAAGCAGGTCACCACGCAATCGCCGGTACCCGGGTTTACGGAGGACAGAACGCTCGACACGTCAGCGCTTCCCACGGGCGCCACGACGCTGTATGTGTTGTCGGTATTATAGTCCACGTATTCTCCGTAATTTGGAAGCTGCACGTCCGTGGGATGTCTCAGCCATGGCGAGCCGCCGCCAACATTGCCGCTTCCACTGTGGAAATCACCATGGCACTGGAAACACAAATAGCTGATGGTTGTCGTATCAGAGGCCGAACCGTCGCCGAATGCGCGGTGGACGCCCTTGTATTGATTGTGGGCCGTGGCCGTGGGCTGAAACTCCCATTGCGGGTCTTCGATTCCGGCCACACCGTCCAAAAGGCGATAGCTGGCTGCAAGCGTTGAACCGTCGGTGACGGCATCATCGCCGTGATGCCCCCCCCGCATCGATTCATAAGGGTTCGTCTCGCTCGCCCTTCCATGGCATCCGAAGGCTCCCGCGCAGGTCACGTTCTGGTTGGCCGGCCAGGGACCCCGCGTTCCCGACTGCGAGGGATTGTGTCCCGGCGGCATTCTATCAAAACCGGTCGCAA
>CAYSGJ010000020.1:0-3334 GCA_964430705.1 uncultured Desulfobacterales bacterium
ATGAATGGGCAAAGGGCAAAGGGCAAACCCCGAATAACGAATGAGTGTCTCCTGGCAACTGAAAACCGGCAACCGGCAACCGGCATCTGACTTACGGACCGCCTGCGAGAATCATGGGTTTTTCATCCGGCGCGGCATGGTTTGCCCTTATCGGTATTTTTCGCTCCACAGCTCTTCCAGGAATTGTTGAAAAGGAAGAACGATCACGCCTTCCATTTTTCGCATCCGTGGTTCCAGGCTCACGCACAGATAACGCTTCAATGTTTTCTCCTCCGCAAGCGCATGTAACCCCTTTAAATCGTTGGCGGAAAGGTTTTTTTTTGCTTTTGCCTCTACTGCGGTGTGATCGCCGATAATGAAGTCGACTTCAAATCCGGATGTTGATCGCCAGTAACTCAGCGTGTCTCCGGATGCGTAGGCGCTGTAACTGATCAGTTCATGCATCAGGTAGGTCTCAAAAGCCTCTCCGAATTCAGGGGTTCCCAACCGGAACTCCCGGCCTTGCAAGGCAGCCGCCACGCCGACGTCAAAGAAATAATACTTCGATGAGGCCAAGGGCTTTCTCTTCGTTGACTTTCGCCACGCAGGAAGCTCATGGATTACCAGGGTGTCTTTGAGAATCTCAAAGTATTCATACACGGTGGTGCGCGGCACCTGGGCATCGTTGGAAATATTGGTAAAGTTTACGATCGTGCCGTTGCACAAAGCGGCGACTTTTAGAAAACGGCTGAAAGCCGGGATGTTGCGGGTCACGCCTTCCGCGACAATCTCTTGCTGAAGATATGATCCGGCATAGGCTTCAAGATCGGCGCGAGGGTCGTCGGAGAAGTACATGGACGGAATCAATCCCCGCTCTATGGCGCGGAGTAAATCAAACCGGTGTCCCAGTTCACGATAGGTGAGAGGGTGTAGGTGTTTTGTCCGCGCTCGTCCTCCCAACAAATTGATCCCTCCGCCGCGGAGTTTGCGCGCACTGGAGCCGGTCAACAGAAAACGAAGCCCGCGTTTTTCGATGAGACGATGTACCTCGTTTAGGAGGTCCGGCAACCGTTGAATTTCATCAATGACGATGATTTGGTCCCGGGCGGTGAGTTCCTGTTCGATCCGTCCGGGGTCTTGATTCAGGGACAGATAGAGCGAGGCGTCGAGCAGGTCATAGACCTTCACCCCTTTCATGGTGTCGTGAATCAAAAAGGTTTTTCCGGTTTGACGCGGGCCGAGCAGAAAATGGGACTTTTTTTGAAGAAGGGCCGGCAGGTCCAACAGGCGTTTGACATAATAAGGGCTGTTGTTTGTTATTTCGCTTGTTGTGTTCATCGTCATATTTCATGCCATATGACGATATGGGCGTCAATAGAAATTTTGTCCGAAACATTTCTCATGGAAGACGCCAAAACGCAAAGACTAAAAAAGACCACGTACTGTTCTCAAGGCGCAGCCGCAAAACACGAAAGCAAGGACCGTGGACGTGGTGCGTGACCGTGACCGAGAGGCTAGGGGCGAGAGGCAAGAGGCATACAAATAACGAATCACCAATCACGAATCAGCGAATCCCGAAGAGGCCGTGTGCAAGGACTCCAGCTTACGTCAAATATAAGGAGAAAAACTTCGCGAACAGAGTCGGCTATGCAGCGATAATCTGTTTTGTTGCCGGGATTTTGCTAAGAACCAACTCGTCAAGATCCAGTTTCTTGCCGGCATTGTCGATATCTATACCGGTGAGATTGCCTTCAGCGTCATAATCAAGGACAACTCCAGGCGATATTTCCTTGCTTTCTACACTCGCTGTTGCCGAGAGATCAATGTACATGGAGTCGGTTTCCGGGTAATAGGCGATTTTCATGGCTTGAAGCTCCTGTCAGGAAAGGCATTATGTATGGTGACTTTGTCTTCAAGGGTGACAACCCGAAGATAACGGCCGTCGAGTTCAGCAACAGGCGCCCAAAAACGGTATCGATTCTCTTCCTGTTTTTCCCACTTAAGTGGATTTTGGACCACCCGGGCACACCATTCCTTTTTTAGGTAGGGCCGTTTTCTGATAACTTCCTTTTCAAAATAATTAGTATACTTGAATCGTTCCATTATTAGTAGAATCATCTAAAAACCGGCATTTGTCAACCGAACCGGCTCTTTTGGAGTTTTTCATTTTGATCTGCCTGTGGGACGGGCAAAATGGGGATTCTCCTGCCAAGGGCAAGGGGCGTGTACGTGATGCGAGAGGCGAGAGGCGGGAGGCAAGGGGCGAGGGGCAAAGGGCAAAGGCCGAATAACGAATAACGAATAACGAAGAGACAAAGTGCGCACAAACTCCGAATAACGAATGAGTGTCTCCTGGCAACTGACAACCGGCAGGCCGTGTGCGTGGTGCGTGACCGTGTACGTGAGGCAAAGGTCCGAAATGACGAATAATGAATAACGAATAATGAATAACGAAGGGGCGAGGGGCAAAGGGCAAAGGGCAAAGGGCAAACCCCGAATAACGAATGAATGTCTCCTGACAACCGAGCTTCATTGTCAGGTAACGCCGTTGGCGCAACCTGACCTACGAGCTGAAAACCGGCAACTGGCAACTGAAAACCGGCAACTGGAAGCTTCATTGTCTTAAGTTTCAGGGCCTATATGCCGAACGGCTTAACACGGCGATGGATACCAGGCACAAACATTGCATAAACCTGCTGGCTGACCGGCAATGTCATAATTTTTTTCGGGAGCCATAAAAAAATGCTTGACAGGTTGCAAGAGCGCCTGTATACGATTTCGCTTCAAATGCTCCACGTTTCTTTTTGTGGATTCGTGCGAATTGTGGGGCATGGACACGTCTTCCAAGGGAAAGGGGGTGGTGTGGTCTTTTTTTGGGTCAAGTAGTGTTTTTTTGCGTGTTGTTTGAAAAATTGTTTCGAAAACAGAAAACAAACAGGGAAAAAACAAACAGGAGGAAAATCAATGAAGAAATTATCAGTGATTGCTCTGGCCGTGGCGGCCTGCATGCTGTTCGCCATTCCGGCCATGGCGGTGGACGTGGATTTCAGCGGTTACTACCGCGTTCGCGGTTTTTTTGACGACACCCAGTCGTTAGACGACAATGATCGGACGGCCCAGGCCAAGTTCGATCACCGGTTCCGGATCCAACCGGTTTTCAAGATTACCGACCGGCTTACCCTGAACACCAAGTTCGAGGGTCTGGACCGTTCCGATTGGGGCCAGTCAGAAGAGGACATTGCCGGTACAAGCGAAACCTTTGACCTGGAGCGCGCCTGGGTGGATGCGGAATTCGACATGTTCACCCTGCAGTTCGGGCGCATGGTGGCCGGTACCTGCGGGTTGCTGTATTGCA
>CAYSGJ010000021.1:0-12321 GCA_964430705.1 uncultured Desulfobacterales bacterium
TGCAGTCAGCATTGCCGTAAGGCGGGGGGGAAAACTCGCTGAAGATCTGAATTTGAAATTGATTGAAGGATAATATTTTATAATTTAACCTACGTCCCCAAGCCCCCCGGGCCTCGTAACCAACTAGAATCACAACTCAATATTTTTTGCTTGACAGGAGGAATATAGGATGTCCCCAAGCCCCCGACCGTCCCCAAGCCCCCGACTGGGTGGTGTGGGGGCTGGGGGGCTAATCACCCCCGGCTACCCGATTCTACCTTTCTCTTCCTTCTCGAACAATATCGACTATTTCTTGTGTCGTAATTTTCGCTTTAATTGATGGAACATCCAACGGCGAAGTGACATTTCTTTCCGGAACCAATGCGAAAGTCCTACCGTCTTTTCTTCTAATTAATACTTTTCCGGTATCTTCTGCTTGCTCAAGTACAAAAGCAAGCTTCTGTCTGGCTTCTGAATAGGTAAAAACCTGCATTTTAAACCTCCAGGGTTTCGATTTTTATGGTTTGAGCTGCTGTCTTTAAACTTCGATCCAATGTCAGCAACGGCGCTTTGTGTCTAATAGCGCAATCGAGGAAATAAGCATCATAAGCATATATTTCGGCATTCTTAGACAGCTTTAATACATTATAAAAATCCGCTTCAACATAACGAAGAGGGATGCTTTGAAAGATCGCGAGACCCTTTTGAGCTTCTTTAAGTGTTAACCTGTTTTGTTTAAACATAGCGGAGAAGGCATTGCCAATTTCCCAGGGAATGGAACCGGGGCCTATAAGGGTATTTCCTGTAGTAATTTCAACAATTCGATTGCGTTCAGGTTCACCAACAATAACTGCAATCAAAGCCGATGTATCGATTATCACATCCATATAAACCTCTGAGAAAACATCTTTTGACAATTGTACAACAGCCAAGTTATTTGTCAAGTATTAAAAGGTAGAACAAGTGATTCTATAGTTTCTTGATATCCCCGCTCGCACGGAGCGGCGTCTATCGGCGTTTATGGACAGGCGGGTTCCTGTGCGAAAAGCTCACGGCGCACTGTTCGGCGGGGTATCCTGTCGTCATCTCAATACCTTGAAGGTCATTGGTTAACAAGGGTTTTCTTTTCTGGTAGGTGTCTACTTTCCGTATATCATTCGAAATTGAATGTTATCGAGCTTTTCACGAGAATCGGCATGCTTTCTATTCCTCTTCCATTACAGACTCAATTCGAGGACCGTCTTCGGGAAAGGGACGTTCCCAAACAAGAACGTGGCTCGTTTAAAAAGTGGCTGCGCTACTATCTGGACTTCTGTGGAAAATATCAGCTTACCGCCGCGCACCAAGAAAGCCTGCCTGAGTTTCTTGGCAAGTTGCGGGAAAAGAGGCAAACCAAGACTCAACAAGACCAGGCTGCTTGCGCAATCCGGATGTTTTACGAGATTGTCGACGGGGAACCTCTGCGCCAACAGCCGCGTGCGCTTGGCGATGCCAACGTGCCCTCAAAACTCTATATAAAAGAAAGTGTGACGCAAGGCTTTGGCCGCGAGGTTTCGTCCGGGCATCGGGGAGCTCGGGGCGCGTCTCACGAGGAACTCCCCTTGCCGAAAAGCGGATTCCGGCAAGAGAAGCCGGAGAACGACCAGGTAGGTCGGAACACCGGTTCAATCCCGTCGCCGATGGCGGCTCCGACACCTCGGCGTGCGGTCGGCATCGACGAGACGAAACAGCCCGAAAAGACCGTGGGCCCGAGCACTGTCGCAACCGGCCAAACGACCGGCGGCGGGGGAGATTCCTGGGTGGCCGAGTATGAGACCCCGGCCAACGAAATCAAGGTGCGCCATTATTCTCCGAAGACTCTCCATGCGTACAGGAGCTGGATGCGCAAATTCCAGGCCTTTACGAAAAGCAAGGAACCGCCGCGGCTTTCAACCGATGATGTAAAGGCGTTCCTGACTTTCCTTGCGGTTAAGCGCAAGGTGGCATCGTCTACGCAGAATCAGGCGTTCAATGCGCTTTTGTTTTTCTTTCGACACGTTCTCGGCAAGGAGTTCGGAACGGTCGACGGCGTTGTCAGGGCAAAGCGCAAACCCTACATCCCCGTGGTGCTGTCCCGTAAGGAAATAGAAGCGATCTGGACGCACCTTTCGCAGCCGTATGATCTGACGGCCAAACTGCTCTATGGCTGCGGCCTTCGTCTTTTTGAGTGCCTGAATCTTCGGGTGCATTGCTTCAATTTTGACGCAGGCATACTGACCGTGCATGATGGGAAAGGGCAGAAAGACAGAACCGTGCCTCTTCCCGAAACGATCATTCCTGAACTGCGGGAGCAGATTGAATTCGTGAGGGGCATTCATCAACGGGACCTGGCGCGAAACTATGATGGGGTATTCCTGATGAATTCCATGGACAGGAAGTACAAGAACGCGGCCAAGGATTTCATATGGCAATGGTTTTTTCCGGCTAAACAACTGACCTACGTGGAGGCGACCGGGGAACACAGGCGCTATCACCTGCATGAAACGCATGTGCAAAGGGCGTTCAAACAGGCAGTAGCGAAAGCGTCGATCCCGAAACGCGCTTCGGCCCATACATTTCGCCACAGTTATGCCGGTCACTTACTGCAGGCAAACTACGACATTCGCACGATTCAGGAATTGCTCGGACATAGTGACGTCCGAACCACCATGATTTACACGCATACCGTGAAGAGTGTCACCATCAAAGAGGCCAAGAGTCCGCTTGATTTCTGATAGACCGTACGCTGAGACTGGGCGTTGAATAGGCGTTAAATCGGGACATCTTTAAGTGTCTAAGTCGCTCTTGCGAATTACCTGAGTAATTTAGACTTTTAAGGGCGTCCCGGGCGACGGGCGACACTGCCTGTCTCTGTCATCCGTGAAAGTTTGCTTCCGCTCAATTCCTGGGACGATGACGTGGTGAAGGGCTCTGGAAGCATCTATGCGAGCTTGACGGGGCATGGATTCCAATTGCCAAGTCGCTTCCTTTTTTGTCAACAAGGAAATAACGTCCCGGTGCTCCTTCCGGGCGCCGGGAGGGGGTGAAGGGCAAGGCGATCTCGGCTATGTTCCAAAAAGTTTTTCGTAGTTTTCTTCCTTTTCTTTACATCCGATGCACAGCTTGGCAATGGGTCGAACCTGAAGCCTTTTTTCCGAGATTTCCATGCCGCACTCATCACATATTCCAAAAGTGCCGTCTTCCAGTCTTTCCAAGGCGTCTTGAATCTTTCGGATTAAGTTGCTGTTTCTTTCCCTGAAGCGAAAGTCCAGGCTTTCGTTGGATTCCGCAGATGCCCTGTCAATCGGATCAGCATTTTCAGATCTGAAAAACTCGCTGGAGGACCTATGATCCCCTTCTTTGGCGAAAGCGTCCAAGCTCTGTTCCAAAAGTTTTTTAAAATGTGCTTTTTTTGAACTGGTCAACATATTACTCTCCCGCAACAAGGGGCTTTTTCAAACCCTATTCTATTGTTCAATGCGTTGGGTGCTTCTTGACGGCTTTTTGCGACACGGGACTGTCGCCACTTGTCAATCGGCCTCTCGATAAAAAAATGAACCAACAAGGCGGCAAAGATGACTACAGCCATTAAAGAGAACACGGAATATTCTACCAGGGATTCTTCAAAAACCGCGACGATCAGAAAATGAACGATATAAATGGGATACGATATTTTACCAAAGAACCTGTCAAAAATACTGTCTTTTGTCAGCAAGAATATGAAAGGGATGGATAAAAAGGCGATCAATGTCAGTAACCCAAGTGAGCCCGGGTGGTCTATAGTGCCGTAAAAAAAGATAGCGTAGACAATGACCGCCAGGGACACGATACCGGCTATTCGTCTTTTTTTGCCGGATTCCTTTACTTTGTTCATTAATCTGTAACTGATTACGCCGGTTAGGAAAAAGCACAATTCAGCGAGAAAAAACCTGCGTGCCAGCAGGTCGTATTCGGGACCTTTTAGCTCAATGAAAAGTCGCAGTGCAACGCTTATAAGAAGAACAACGGCGACGCGCCGAGTCGATAGGTGCATAATATATGGGGCCAGGAAATAAAAAGAAAGTTCTATCGACAAAGACCACGCCTGGGGCACTAACAGGAAAGTCCAGGCTTGTTCCGATCCTGCAGTGTTTAGAAACCAACAGAAAGTACTCGTCGAATGATCTATCTTCAGCAAGTAGAGAATTTCTTGGCCGATTATTCCCAAATTTGCCCAAACAATGGTTGCGGCCACCCATGGGCACGAGCCGAACGCCCTGATGATTTTCTGCCGGCTTGTAAATATCCCGATATCCAGAAAAAAAAGGATCCCCAGCGATATGAGGATAACGGCCATGTATGCCGGAAATAGACGCAACAGTCGGTTCGAATAAAAAAGCAGAATACTTTTGTCCCAGTATTTTTCCGTCAAGATCATTGACATATAGAAACCTGATATAACAAAAAAAAGCTGCACGGCAACACGGCCGGGCATGATGTTCATGTCTAGAGCGGCCGTGTGCGAGACCAAAACCGAAAACGCTAATAATAGCCTAATGGATCCCAATTGTCACCGTATCTTCCATCGACTGGATTTGTGTGTAACTTTTTTATGGCGAACGGAAAGGACATGAAACACTTCAGCTGCTTAGACGATAAAACGCTCGGATACACGGTTTTTTGGGTGCCAGTATCCCGCCGCCTTTTTGGCTGCGGGAATTCGACCCCGCCTTATGGGCGGTAAGGGACAATGTGTGATTCTACTGCCCTTTAAGCCTTTGGCAACAGGCGTGCCAGGACTGTAACACCTTGAAAGAAAAGCAATTTAGGGAAAGATTGGCTTGGAAGGCGGAACTTTTTGTTCTCGTTGGCAAGAAGCCGCTTCCAGGCAGGGAGATAAAACGGCCGGGGAATCAGGTCCAACACATTAAATTGCCATGGAAATTACGTTGCGGGAACCCCGGATTCCGCTTTACTCCGATATGAGAACCCCGGGTTCCTGTGTGGCGCCTTTCCGGTTTAAGCCTTAAATACATTCTTGTTCAGGCCATGTTTTTTCATCAATTTATTAAGCTGTCGGGTACTGATTCCTGCCGCCAGTGCGGAATTTTTAATCTTTCCGTTGTTGGCGGAAAGAACCTCCGTCAGGTAGGATCGTTCTATGTCTGCGACACCCTTGCGTCTTGCCTCCGACAAACTCACGGAGGCGTTTATTGTCTCCAGTGACGCACAGAAACGATAAGCAAAAAGATCGCTTGGAAAGCTATCCGGGGTCAACACGGGAGAATTTTCAATGATGTAGGCTCGTTCCAATAGATTTTCCAGCTCGCGAATGTTCCCCGGCCAAGCATAGTTTCTAAAGGCTTCCATCACCTTCGGATGGACGCCGTGTATCTCTTTAAAGTCGAGTCTTTTGATTCTATTAAGAATCACCTCAACCATAGATGCCAGATCTTCCATGCGATCTCTCAGCGGAGGGAGTTCTACGGGAAACACATTCAACCGGTAAAACAGATCTTTTCGGAACCGCCCCTTTGCCGATAATTTTCCGAGGTCCTCGTTGGTTGCTGCGACGACGCGCACATCGGCATTCACAGAACCCTCTCCACCAACGCGATTGATGGCGCCGTCCTGCAAAACCTGGAGTAATTTAATCTGGGCCGCCGGGGTGATGGTGCCAATCTCGTCGAGGAAAATGGTGCCGCCTTGGGCTATCTCGAATTTTCCCAGTTTTCTTCTCGTGGCTCCCGTAAAGGCTCCTTTTTCGTGACCAAACAGCTCACTTTCCAGGAGCATATCAGGGATAGCCCCACAATGAACGGCAATGAACGGCCCGTTTTTACGCCGGCTGTGTTGGTGGATCAGCTTGGCCATGACGCCCTTGCCTGTGCCGGTCTCTCCAGAGAAAAGCACCGTGCTTTTGGTGGGAGCAACCGACTGCAGTTTCCTGAAGAGCTCTTTCATTAAGGGGCTTTTTGTTCTTACCATTTCAAGGCTGTCTTGGTTCCAGAATTGATCGCGCAGGTAGTCCAACTCGGATTCCATTACAGCCGTTTCATAAACACTTTCCGCTACGTGTCTGACTTCTTCAGGACTGACGGGATAGGTCAGATAATCGTTGGCTCCCGCCTTGACCATTTTGACGACTTCTCTGATCCGTTCCTGAGAAGACATGACAATGATTGCCGCACTGGGATAGGTTTGCCGGAAGGGTTGTAAGGCTTCCGTGTAATTGTTTTCAGCAGCCGATTCCCTGAGCATTTCAATATCAATAAAAAGAAATTCGTACCGTTGTTTGCCAAACATTTCGAGACAATGTTTGCGATCGGCCACGGTCTTTACATCATACAATGAGCGCATGCCGACGCGAATCGTATTGCGGGCCGACTTATTCTTGGAAGCAACAAGAATGGACTTCAAAGGTTCGTCCCCTCCGAATTATTCCGACATTGTAAAAAAATGACTACTGGATTTACTGCGACGACAAAAAAAGAGCAACCGATTTTTTTGGGTTCATCTTGCCGGTTGACACCAAAACACCCGACTTCGTGGAGGATTGGAGGCGTACGCTTTAACCGGATGAAACTTTTTTTGTGGGATACCGAAAATGGGCCATCCCTAAACAGAGAACTCAAACTTCCGATGCTGTTGGAGACGGGAATTCAAAGTTCCTGTTTTGAGTATCCCATTCATATCAATGTGTTGCAACGCAAATATGAGGGCTAATCATGCCGTGGATCACACCTGTTCTGATGAGACCGGAATCTTTGGTTCCGGTGTGGATGGGCAGTTAACAAGATTCTATCTATATAATCAGCATGTTGCGGTCTTGGCGCAAATTATGCCATATACTTTGTCGTCGTGAAGCAAACATATTCTCCGGCCGGCTTGCAAGGTTCTGTCAGAGACAAGATGGGGGTGCCGGAAGGGTTTGTCGGGTAAATCCGATTATTATGTGATCTGGTGCCGGTCAAATAGTTTGAAGAAAGGCGGATAAGAAAACGATGACAAAAGTCTCGGGCCTTGTGATTCCCATTGATTGGGACGACGATGGGACAGTTTTGGGTACGGCAATTTTTGATCGTGAAGAACGCCAATTTGTGATCCAGCAAGACGAAATAGGAAAGCAACTGCTGCGCCTTTTGCATGAAGATGTCGATGTGGAGGCTACCGTCACAAGCCAAGGCAATGGGTATACGGTTCTAAAGGTGCAGAACTTCTGGTTGAAAACCGGGGCCAATCGGCGGGGCGTGTTCGGATGGAATCGTTCCGAGAAAGAATGATGTCGCGTGGGGTCGGTACGAGACGATGTATTCTTACGGGTCGGGGAAACATGATGCATTGATCCTTAGATGTCATACCTTAGGTATCATAGAGCCCTGTAGAATTGCGTTGCTTTTTTTTATAGGCAAACATAGAAAAATGGAACAGCTTAGCGCTTTGAAACACCGAGTTTGTATCTACGTTAGGGGATTTCTTTGATGATGATCCGTGTGGATCCGGGAGCGTACGGGGGGCTTCCGGAAAAGTACCATCAAATGGATTCGTCATCCATTGTTGTGCTGCCGGTTCCATATGACGGCACATCAACTTGGATGAAAGGCGCGAGTCGGGGGCCGAAGGCCATCCTGGAAGCATCCTCGCATATGGAGTTGTACGATATCGAGACGGATACAGAGGTTTACCGACAGGGAATCGTCACGGTGGATCCCGTTTCCTGTCCCGAAGATCCAAAGGAGATGACGGCCGTTGTCTACGAGGCCGCCCGAATGCTAGGGAAACGGGACAAGTTCATCGTGGGTATCGGAGGGGAACATTCGGTTTCTGTCGGTTTGGTTCAAGCTGCGGCAAAAAAATACCCCGATCTTTCCGTATTGCAATTGGATGCCCACGCTGATACCCGAAATGTCTATGAAGGCAGTCCGTATAATCATGCGTGCGTGATGTCGAGAATTGGAGAGATTTGCCCGTACGTACAAGCAGGGATCCGAAGCATGGATATCTCTGAACGGAAAAGGCTCAACCGCGATCGGACATTTTTCGCGCATGCGTTGCTGAGCGATGCCGACATGGTTTCCAACGTCTATCGTTCATTAACTCAGAACGTCTACATTACGATTGATCTGGACGTTCTTGACCCATCCGTCATGCCTTCGACGGGTACCCCCGAGCCGGGCGGATTGGATTGGTATACCTTGATGGCGCTGGTGAAGTCCGTGGTGCAGAAAAAAAACGTCGTTGGTATGGACCTGACGGAATTGCTGCCGAATCCCGCCGATAAGGCGCCGGATTTTTTAGCGGCAAAGTTGATCTATCGTGTGTTGAGTATGGTCTTTGCGAAAAGAGAGAAGCGTTGATGATGAATCGGGATCTTTTTATAAAAAGGGTTGGATTGAAAATTTTCCGCCTTTTTGTCTTGGTTCTTTGTTTGGTCTTTGGCCGGGGGGCAATGCCCGGTTTTGGCGAAGAAGACAAAAGATGGTCGTTCGTGTTCAAAAATACGTCTCTTTCGGACGTGCTGGATGAATTGGGCCGGACTACAGGAGTCGATATCATTTCCAACCAGGTGCCTACGGACAGGGTTGTTACCAAGCAGTACGTAGATGAGAGTATTGATGACATCATCAAGGATCTTTTCAGAGGGTTGAATTTTGCCTTGGTCTGGAACAGAGGTGAAGATGGCAAAGACACGGTGGATGTCTGGGTTCTTGAAGGCAACACCGGTCAGTCGGCAGGCATCCCAAGGATAGATAGGCCTGTGTATCGGCCTTCTCCGTTGAGCTTTGGGGGAAACCGGCCGCCGCTTCAGCGGGTGCAGGAGGACATCGACGATGGCAATGAGCCCGATGAGTCTGAAGAAGATGTGGACGAATCGCTGGACCGGCAGGCAGAGATGGATGGAGAAACGGACAATGAAGCTGCTGAGTCCGGCGGGGATTTAGACACGGAGTCGGCGCAGGACGCAAATAACCCGCCTGAGGACGAACCGGATGAAGGAGTGTAGACACTCAATTTGTGTGATGGTGACACCTGAAAGTTGGACCCAAATCCACCGCCAGAAAAACGAAGAACGAGTCTGTTTTTTTTGATTACAGCATGTTAACCGGATAGTCTTGGTTGACATCGTTCACTTCACTTGCGTGTAGGCAGAGCTATTTTTCTCTTCGTTATTGCGGCTGACGTCTTGAAAAGACGCCGGCCCTTCGGGGCTGCCGATTTCACCGGATCTGCTTTGTTGGTGGGCATTTGACCGGCCCGCTTCCCGGGAGGGAAGCTATCAAAAAAGATAGAAAATCCTTACCGGGAGGCCTTCCGGTTTTTGGGAAGGGCTCAACTACCAAAGGTCGTCGGCACGCCCACCGCCTGGCATCTCCGGCAAACTCGGCAGCCGGTGGATCCGGGTTGGAACAGTCTCGTGGAGAGTTCAAGGAGCAAGTATTATCATAGGGGGTGTTGGCTTTGAGACGTTACGAAGACATCATCGATGAAAACGCCGCGGAATTTTCGGAAGATCTGGATACGGAAGATCTGGCACTGATTGAAAACATTGTCCGTACGATTGAACAAGACGACGAAGAACCGGAAGTGTTCTGTTTTTAATGGACTCAACGAGATGTTCCTTTCGGTATCGGCCGGAACCGATAGACCTTATCGGGATCTTTTGTTTGTAAAATCCCGAAAGACAATTCTTTCGATAGAACCGGCCCTTACCCAACCTCTTTTTTTGTCTGAAAGATGAATGACGGACCAACCACCTTCTGAGCGTTCGTGATGAACGATAGCGCCCTGGTGAAGCTTGAACAGGATCGTGTCGCCCGTTTCCGGTCCGGCCAACACGCTGACTTCTTTGGAAAGAACGACGGCACGGGAGTCTTTGTTTATTTGGCGCCACTTGACGCCGAAAGAGACGCCACAGACGGTCCAGGCCACGACGGCAACGAGGCACATGTAATAGGTCCACTCAGACTTTTTGAAGAGCCTGAACGAAAGGGTCGTCCAGAAAATGATGTTTGCCGCCGCAAAAGCCCAGAAGAGTTCCGCAAGGGTCAATGTGCCCAGCCAGAAAAAGACCGTATTCACGAAACGCTCAGGCTCGGCAAGGGCGTCTATCGCCTGTTCGCGGGCATGGCCAAGATTGAATTGCAGGTCCGGATCTCTTGGTATGTAGAGCCTCGCCCGTTCAAAATTTAGAATAGCTTGTCCCAACCGTCCAAGCCGAAAGTACGCATTTCCCATGTTAAAGTACAGGTGACCATTGTCGAAACCCCCTTCAATCAGTGTGTTGTATCCCTCAACGGCTTTTTGAAAGTCGCCGTCTCTGTATGCGTTGTTTGACTCAAAAAAGATTTCTTCTCCGGAGGTCTCGGCTGTTGCTTGTAACAAGCAAAGTGCCGATGCCAGCAGACACACCGTCGATATGATATTCCAGTACCTTATCACCGGATTTCCTTTTCGATGGTCCTGATAAGTGCGGACACATTGTCTTCTACATCGCATGGGCTGGATCCCATTCCCGTGTAGACCGCGGCGTCCATTTTTTTAAGAACATTTTTCAGCCTGTTTGCCGTGTCGGTGCTAACACCTTTGGATGTGAGAAGCCCTGCCGCTTCTTCGGGGGTGAGAGCGCCGAGAGACAAGCCGAAGCGGTCGTTGAAGTAGTGCCTGACGGACAGGCAGAATTCATCGGGCGTCAACCTGCCTTTGTGGCATTTTTTTACGAGGCTCTTGGCCGCCGTTTTTGCTTTGGCGCCGTCCAGCGACAGCCGTGATTGCTTTTTTGCCCTCCTTGCGAAAAAAAACATCATGAAAACCAGGCAGGGCGATATGAGAATCATGGCTAAGGCCTGTCTTGATGGGAGGCTTTGGCGTGCGGATGCCGGACTTGTCATGGAGGTGTGAATCGGCAAGATGTCCCGGCCGAGTGTGGTGATTTCCTGCTTGCCGCTACTGCCGGCCGCTTTGTCTTTTTCTCCTGTTTGGAGTGAAAGTTGAACCGGTTCTTCTTCACCGGATAGGACGGAGAGGAAAAAAGGAGACGTTTCGGCCCTTACGTATCTGCGCTTTTTGGTGTCAAAAAAACTCACGCAAAGAGCAGGGATCTGAAACCGACCGGGCTTTTCGGGCACCAGGGCCCATTTCATGGTTTTGGAACCGAAAAGGCCCTCACTGTCTGGATTGACTTCCAGAACAGGTTGATCTGCGTAGACCTTTGTGTGGGTCAGCTCGGGAATGTCGAGATCAGGGATATGATTGACGTTTCCTCTTCCTGTGATGTGGACGGTCAGAGTAGCCGACTCTCCGGCCTTTATTTCAGATGGCACCAGACCAGCGTCAATCTGGAATGTGCCCACGAGTCCGTTAAAATCGTTTGGCCTTTCCACTTCCGGAAGTGCCAGAACCTCAAGCTCCAATGCATTGCTGGTCAAGGAGATGGGCTTTGCGTTTGAGAACGAAAAGAATGGATCTTCAAAAAAGCCGCGCCGAGACCGATCTCGGGGCTCATAGACCGTCATGCCCATTGTGGATGGCGCCAATGTATATTTGCCTGCGTTGGAGGGCACGATAGCATAGCGGACTTCAAGAACGTGATACGTGTCGCCCTGCAACGCGCTTTGGTATTCTGATGGCTCTCCCAGGGGTTTGAAAACAAAATGTTGTGTTTTAGGCAGGCTCAGTGAGACATTGGATACCTTGACCTGACGGAAAAGCTTTAACGTGTATATGATCTGTTCCCCAATGTAGGCCTTGGAAGAAGAAGTCCGGGCCTGAAGAAACAACGGCCCTTCGTCAAGCCGGTTCTCACCATCGTATTGGCTTACCTTTAGAATGGCTACATTACTCTGGAAAATGTTTCCATCTTTTGTGATTTCAGCAGGGCCCAACTGAAAGGTACCGGCCTCTCGGGGCCGGATAAAAAACGTGAAATCGACGTTTGTATCCATCTTGCCGTCAATAATCTGAATCCTGCTGGACCTACCGCCCTCGGAAACGTCAAAATGTTCAAAGCCCTTAATGAAGGGTTGGGAATCGCCGCCTCTCATTCCTGAGACACTGACCACCAGCTTGACCGTGTCGGCAAGGGTTGCGTCCTTCCTGTCAACCCGCAAAGACACGGCGACATCTGCGCGGGCGGCCGGCGGCACCCATAGCCAGACACAGACAATGAGAAATGCAAAAGAGTATTTGCGATGAAGTCCGATCATTTGTGACATCCTAACCTGGGCATTCGGGCAATCGGAATTCGTGAATCGTCAACCGGGGCATTCTATTTCAATCGGTGCCCCATGACTATTGATCGATTACCAGTCATTTCCTGAAAAGGCGTCTCCGGTTTTTTCTTTGGGC
>CAYSGJ010000022.1:0-39911 GCA_964430705.1 uncultured Desulfobacterales bacterium
TGGAAACGATCACATCCATAAAACCCGTCTTGGCCGTCGGTACGGGTCTCTTTTTTACGCTTTTCATCATGATTTCCGGGAAGAAACCCAATTTGAGAGAAGGCTGGACCTTTGTTGCGGCCATAATCAAATTCGGCATTGTTGTTTCGATGTTGCCGGTCATTTTGGATCACAAGCAACTGGTCTGCAATCTTGTAGAGATACTCCCCGGGGTGGGAATCGCCTTCAGGGTTGACAGCCTTGGATTGCTCTTTGCGTTGGTGTCGTCATCGCTTTGGATCGTTACATCGGCCTATTCCATCGGCTACATGCGAGGGTTGAAAGAACACAGCCAGACCCGGTATTTTTGCTTCTTTGCCTTGGCGCTGACCGCTACGATCGGCGTGGCCTTTTCGGCCAACCTTTTGACGTTGTATCTGTTTTACGAAATGCTTTCCTTTGCCACATACCCGTTGGTCACCCACCATCAGGACCCGGAGGCCCGGACTTCGGGGCGCAAATACCTTTTGTATATTGTAGGCACTTCGGTAGGGCTGGTGCTTCCCGCCATGCTGATATCGTATCATTTGACGGGAACCCTTGAATTCGCGAAGCAAGGGTTCTTGGCCGGCGCAGGCTCCGGCACGTTGATGTTGGTCCTTCTGGTCATGTTCGTTTTGGGCTTTGCCAAGGCGGCGATCATGCCGTTGCATTCCTGGCTTCCGGCAGCCATGGTGGCGCCTACTCCCGTCAGCGCCCTTTTGCATGCAGTGGCCGTTGTCAAGGTCGGGGTTTTTTCTATTTTACGTGTGATAACGGGCGTCTTTGGGACGGACCTGTTGGCTTCTCTTCACTTGGGCGTTGTGATTTGCTACCTTGCCGCCTTTACTACTATCGCAGCTTCACTCATTGCGCTTTCCCAGGACGGTCTGAAACGCCGGCTCGCCTTTTCAACCATCGGCCAGCTTTCTTATATCGTGCTTGGCGCCGCGCTCCTGTCTCCCAAGGGTTTGATCGGAGGGATGACCCATATTGCCATGCACGGCTTCGGCAAGATCACCCTGTTTTTTTGCGCCGGCGCCATTTTTGTGGCGACCGGCAAGAAAAAGATCAGCGACATGGTCGGCATCGGCAAAAAGATGCCCGTAACCATGATCGCGTTTTTTATCGGTTCATTGAGCGTCATCGGCCTCCCGCCTACCGGTGGTTTCATAAGCAAATGGTATTTGCTTTTGGGAACGCTGCAGGCCGATCAATGGGTTATGCTCGTAGTTCTACTTTCCAGTTCATTTTTAAATGCCGCGTATTTTTTGCCGGTTGTCTACAGGGCTTTCTTTTACAAAGAGGACCACTCGATGTTTGTCGGCAGGATGGAGGAGGCGCCGCGGTGGTGTTTGGTGCCATTGGTGGTGACGGCGGTGTGTTCGGTAGCCCTTTTTTTCTATCCCCAACCTTTCTTCGAGTTGGCCCGTCTGGCGGTAGAAGGCATGTCGGGAGGGTAGGTGCATGAGCAAAGACGAAAACGGAGACAAGATGGTTTTATCTCATGAGCCGGTTCCGGGATACAGACTGGTTTTCTATATCGTTTGTTTACTGGCTGTTTTGTACCTTGGGGGCATTTTCTTAAGAAGCGGGTGGTAGACAGAGAGGGCTGAAGTATGAATAAAGAACTGAAAATTTTTGATCATCCCAGAAATGTAAAAATTCTGTTGGCGGGGTTTTATACGGCGCTGTTGGTGCTTCTTGCCGTCGATTTTTTTATTCGTAAACATGCAGATTTTCCATGGGAGGAGGCTGCCTGTTTTTTTGCCGTGTACGGGTATGTCTCCTGTGTTCTATTGATTTTCATAGCAAAACTGTTGCGTGTATTTATCAAAAGGGATGAAAAGTATTATGATTAACCTGATTCCTCCAGCCTTGGTGTTTATTGCCGGCGCCTTTTTGATTCCTTTGATCAAGGGCAAGCTCAAATCCGCGTATATGTTGTTGCTGCCCGTCCTTGTCTTTATGACCCTTATTAAGATGCCGGAAGGCAAATATTGGGTGGTCCATGTATTGGATTATCACCTGGTATTCGGAAGGGTTGACAAGCTGAGCATGGTCTTTGGTTATATTTTTACTATCATATCGTTTGTAGGCGTCCTTTTTGCCTTGAAAGTGAAGGACGATTTGCAGCATGTTTCCGCATTCGTGTATGCGGGGGCAGCTCTTGGCGTTACGTTTTCCGGGGATTTTGTCTCCCTGTACATTTTCTGGGAGATTATGGCGGTGTTCTCCACTTTCCTTATTTTGGCTCGCAAAACGGAAGCATCTCGAAATGCCGCCTTCAGGTATATTTTGGTTCATCTGTTCGGAGGTCTGTGTCTGCTGGCCGGCATCATGATATACATACAAAATACGGGCGCCGCGGAATTTGACTATATCGGATTGAATGGTGCCGCGTCTTGGCTCATATTTATCGGTATCGCACTGAACGCCGCCATCCCACCCCTGCATCCGTGGCTTCAGGATGCGTATCCCGAAGCAACGGTCACCGGAGCGGTTTTTTTGAGCGCCCTTACCACCAAAAGTGCAGTCTATGTTATGGCAAGAACATTTCCCGGAACGGAATTGTTAATATACATCGGCGCGATTATGACCGCAGTACCGATCTTTTATGCCGTTCTGGAAAATGATGTGAGACGAGTACTTGCATACAGCCTTATTAATCAGGTCGGGTTTATGATGTGCGGCATCGGCATAGGAACGCAATTGGCGATTAACGGCACTGTTTCCCATGCCTTCTGTCATATCCTGTACAAGGCGTTGCTTTTCATGTCAGCGGGATCCGTTCTTTTCATGACGGGGAAGATAAAGTGTACGGACCTGGGCGGTTTATACAAAACTATGCCGCTTACTTGTCTATTTTGTATGATAGGAGCGGCGTCTATCTCGGCGTTTCCTTTGTTTAGCGGGTTTGTGAGCAAGTCCATGATAATCAGCGCTTCTTCGCACGAAAAGTTGGTTTTCGTATGGCTCATGCTGCAGTTTGCTTCTGCGGGTGTATTTCACCATGCAGGCATTAAGGTTCCTTTCTTCACATTTTTTGGCCATGATTCCGGGATCAGAGCAAAAGAGCCTCCTTTGAATATGCTTCTCGCCATGGGCATTACGGCGTTTCTGTGCATTGCGATCGCCGTTTTTCCGGGCCCTCTTTATGACATTCTGCCATACCCCGTCGATTATGTCCCATATACCGGAGCGCACGTGGTGGGCCAGCTTCAATTACTGATGTTCGGCGCTCTGGCATTCACGCTTTTGATCCTGTCGGGTTATTATCCGGCGGAGATGAGGGCGATCAATTTGGATACGGACTGGTTCTATCGCCGGGGCGGGAGGATTTTCTACCAAGCGACCGACAGGGTATTGAATAGGATCAACGACGTTTGTGCCGAGATATTCGCGCACTTGATTCCAAAGCGGCTCGGTCGGATAAGCAAAACTCCCATCAGCTTGCCGCTGCAATACTATTTGAAAAAAACAGGAAAGGACAGTTATCGGGACGGGGAAGGTTTCAAACAGGAAGTGAAACCGGAGCAGGTGAATCTAGCGCCCTTGGGAACGCCGGTGTTTATAAGCATTGTTTTTGTCTTTTCGCTCTTTGTGGTTTTTGCATTATTGGCTTGAAAAAAGCGAAGATGTCGCCGACCTTTGTCTGTGGTAAGCGAAAGGGTTTGGCGCACAGGTTCCGGGGGGGATATCCCGATGGGAAATACCGTTATTGCCGTCGATGATGAAATGGAGGCTAGAGAATTTGTTTCTACTGTGTTGGAAGAGCACGGCTATATTCCTATACTTGCCAAAAACGGCGAGGAGGCCATGGATCTGATCAGGAAAAACAGGCCGGACTTGGTGATCATGGATATTTTAATGCCGAAACAAAGCGGCATCAAGATGTATCGGGAACTCAAACAATCCGAGTCATTCAAAAACCTTCCCGTCATCGTATATTCCGGGATACCTAGAAGAACACTCCTCCGGGCGCAGACCGCCTTGTCGGAGACAACCGGGGAAAGCGTTGCGGAGCCGGAGGCGTATCTCGAAAAGCCTGTGACGCCGCAGCGCCTGGCCGAGACGATAAAAAAAATCTTGAGTGAATGCTCAGTGCGAACCGGTACAACAAAGTGAAAGACGGGGAAACCATGGGATTCGAAAAACTCTTATACGTTGCCGATGCTCCAGAGCCCAGCGCTGAGGCGATTCGACGCCTAGCGGGGCTGCACCGGATCGGCCTGGCGGAGGTGATCATTTGTGTTCCCGATCACGGCGATCAATGGGAACAGGAAGCGGGCGCGTTCGGTTTGAAGGCAATGAGCCTCACGGTAGCCGGGCCGTTGGTTTCAGGTCTAATGGATGCCGTTCGTCAGGAAGGCGCTTCGGTCATTGTGACGCCGATAGACGCTCGGCAAAAAGGGCGCGTTGCGAAAGGATATGCAAGGGAATTGCTCAAATTATCCCATGTGCCGGTGATATTTATGCCCGCCGTTGAGGAACCATCGGCGACTGAAGAGGGCGGGATGTTTCATCGTGTCGTGTTGGCCGCCGATTGGTCGGAGTCGTGCCGAGAGGCAATGCGGTATCTCTTAACATTCAAAGGCGTCATCAAGGAACTGGAGATTATCCATGTGGTGGGGAAAAGACTTTCAATAAAAGAGATGCGGGATTTGCGCCGGATGCTTTCAGCCTGGCGCAGCGCATTTTTGGATCACTTGATTGATGCGGAATTTCATATCTATGCGGGCAAAATTGATGAAGAAATCCTGTTGGCGGTTCGGGACTATGGCGGTACCTGCATTGTCATGGGAAGTCCGAAAAAATCATCTATAAAAAGTATGCTAAAACCCAGTTGTGCGTATCGGGTGGCGCAAGCTTCACCCGTGCCGACGATGATCGTGCCTTGAACCGAAGGCATCAAAGGAAAAGAAAGGCGTAAGGAAATGGAAATCACCTTGTTGCTTGAGGCTACGGAAAACGCCTTCCGAATTATGGAGAAGGCAAGAAAACATGCCGTGGGGCTTATGGACACGGCGGTCGAGTTTACGGCGGAAGAAACGCGTTACAGCGACCAGAAACGGATTCGTGCACTTTTTACAGGCGGCCAGGCGAGAAAAACGCGCTTTCAGAATTTTGTTGGCACATCGGTCATTCTGTTTGCCTTCTGGCTATTGCTCTCCGGAAAATTTGATGCCTTTCATCTTGTGCTCGGAGTTATTTGTTCTGTTTTGGTGGCGTATCTTTTCCATGACCTTCTGTTTGCCAATGTCCGGGTGGGGGATATGAGAACTGTTGTGGCGCGATTTTTGGCGTATATTCCCTGGCTCTTCGCCCAGATCGTGCTGTCCAACATCCATGTGGCTTCGCTGGTGATCAGAAGGAAAATGCCTATTGATCCTCAGGTTGTTACATTTAAAACCAAACTCGAAACGGATGTATCGCAGGTCACGCTGGCCAATTCCATCACGCTGACGCCCGGTACGGTGACCATGGATATCAAGGACGGCGTGTACTATGTGCACGCACTGAGTCAAAAAGTCGCAGACGGTCTGAGAGCGGGAGACATGGAGGACAGGGTGGCTCATATATACATGGAGGCGGACCATCTTTATGTGCAGGATGTCCTGGATGCCGCCAGGATCTATGAGGCATTGAAAGTGTGACGAAGAGCAGTGACGATCGGCGCAACACGGAGGAGCCATGGTTAAGGATTGCCAAGACGTAATTGTCAAGACAATAGCAAGACTGCTTGTGCCTTTTATTATCGCCTACGCCCTTTATGTGGTGATGCACGGACACTACAGCCCCGGAGGGGGCTTTCAAGGGGGCGTCATTCTGGCTGCCAGTTTTGTTTTGCTCGGGGTGACCCATGGATTAGAACGTACGAGGCGACGCATGTCCGAAAAGACGGCCGGCGTCATAAGCAGTGTGGGGGTTTTCATTTATGCGGGAATTGGAATTCTTTGCGTCATGCTCGGAGGCAACTATCTGGATTACGGCGCATTGAGCAGGCTCCTCCCGGTATCGCGGCCGGAGGCTCGATCGTTGGGAATTCTAGGCGTTGAAATCGGTGTGGCCCTGGCTGTGATGGCCGTCATGTGCATCATCTTTTTTTCCATATTTACGGTGGAGGAACCCCCGAAAGACGAAAGGAGCGCCGAATGACCGCCTTTTTTCTGATTCTGGGCATGGGGATGTGCGTGTTGGTTCTGTTGTGTCTGTACCGAGCGACCATGGGGCCCGACGTATTGAACCGGGCTGCCGGGATATCTGCGATCGGGACCAAGACGCTCATTATTCTGCTTCTTATGGGCGCAGTCTACGAGAGGGTGGAGATGTTTATCGACATCAGCATGGTGTATGCCTTGTTGAATTTCATCGGATGCCTGGTTTTGGCCAAGTATATCGAGGAAACAGGAGAGGTCTCATGTTAGTCAAGGAAGTTGGCGCCATTATATTGCTTTCGGCCGGGTTCTTTTTGTTCGTCACCGCCACCCTGGGGTTGCTTCGCTTTCCCGACCTCTACGCCAGGCTCCATGCCACCGGCAAGGGCGATACCCTGGCAGTGTTTCTGTCGCTTTTGGGACTTGCGGTCTATTACGGACTATCGGTGACCAGTGTTAAAATCGTGTTCATTGCGGTGTTCATGTTTTTGGCCCAACCCACGGCCGCCCATGCCATTTCCAAGGCGGCGTTCCGGTGTCAGGTCCGGCCATGGACATGCGAAGACGTATGCTGCCTGGACGGCATACCGGAAGACATGGAGGAAAAAAAATGATTCTACCCTTTGATTTGCTCCTGGTTCTTTTTATCTACATATGCGCCATAGCCGCCATTACCGTCAAGGATCTTTTGAGCGCGGTCATTATTCTTGGGGCCTACAGTTTTTTCATGTGTTTGCTGTGGACGTCAATGGCTGCGGTGGATGTGGCGTTTACCGAGGCTTCCGTGAGCGCAGGGATCGGGACGGTGCTGTGCATCGGTGCCGTGAGCAAAACAAAAAGGAGGTCCAACGATTGAAAGCTCTAAGCATTATCACGGGAATCGTTGTTGGCGCCGCGCTGATCTACGGGACGCTGGATATGCCCAAGTGGGCGAACCCCGAGTCTCCGGCCAGTACCCACGTTTCTCCTTACTATCTTCGTCACAGTATTGCAGATACGGCGACGCCGAATGTCGTCACCTCCGTGCTGGCGGACTACCGTGGGTATGATACGCTCGGAGAGACAACCGTGGTATTTACGGCCGGCATGGCGTGCATATTATTGCTGAGAAAAAGAGATCGAGGGTAGAGCCATGTTTGAATTCATTGTGGATTATTACAACTATTGGGCATACATCGGTTTGATGATGATCGGCTTTTATGCGATGATGGCAAAAAGAAACCTTATGAAAAAAGTCATCGGCATGAATGTGTTTCAGTCGGCCATCATATTTTTCTATATCTCCATATCCGCCAAAGACGGCGCCACCGTGCCCATTTTGGAATACGCGCACAACGGACACGGACATCCATCCGTCGATGTGATGCAATATGCCAACCCGTTGCCCCATGTCCTCATGCTTACGGCGATTGTCGTCATGGTGGCTACGCTGGGATTGGCGCTGGCCGTCGTCATTCTTGTCTACCGACGCTATGACACGTTGGAAGAAGACGAAATCCTTATGCAGGTTAAAAGAGGATAGAGATGGTCGCACAGTATCCCATTTTGATTGTCGCCGTTCCGCTGATCGGCTCCGTTTTCTGTCCCTTGATCGGTTTGTGGAGAAAATCGTTCTGCTATTATTGGGCGGTTCTTTTGCTGTCGGCAAGCGTTGTTGGTTCCATCCATACTTTGCTCCAGGTGATTGCGGGAGGCGCCGTTCACTATCAGTTGAGCGGGTGGCCTCCGCCTTTCGGCATTGAATATGTGGTGGATCACTTAAACGCCATGATGGTTACGCTTGTTTCCGTCATCAGCCTCGTTGTGGCCGTCTATTCCCGTCGAAGCGTGGAAAAGGAACTGCCGGGTCGCGTGGTCTATTTTTACACGCTGTTTATTCTTCAGGTGACGGGATACTTGGGAATCGTCATGACCGGAGACCTGTTTAACCTGTATGTGTTTTTAGAGATAGCCTCATTGGCCGGTTATGCGTTGATAGCCGCCGGGGAAGACGGGGCGCCTCTGGCGACCTTCAGGTATATCATCATGGGAACGATCGGCGGCAGTTTTTATCTGTTGGGGGTGGGCTACATCTACATTACCACAGGATCTCTGAATATGGCGGATGTTCGAGAACTGCTGCCGCAGCTTTACGAATCCAGGGTGATCCTGACCGCTGTTGCTTTTTTGCTGGCCGGCCTGGCGATCAAAATGGCCTTATTCCCTGTCCATATTTGGTTGCCGGACGCGTATACGAAGGCGCCCTCCGTTACCAGCGCTCTGGTGGCGCCTTTGATGACGAAAATATCCCTATATCTTCTCATCAGAATTCTTTTTGATGTTTTTCAACCTCGACTGTCGATCGAGATGCTTCCAATTTCCAGTATCATGGTTTGGGCGGGAGTTATTGCGATCGTCGGCGGGGCCGTCATGGCCCTCGCCCAGACTGATTTCAAGCGAATGCTTTGTTATATCGTGGTGGCGGAGGTCGGTTATATCGTCGGTGGTGTGGGATTGGCGAATGAAACCGCTATGAAAGGCGCCATTCTTCACATCCTGAACGACGCCGTGATGACGGTCGGGCTTTTTACGGTTGCCGGCATTGTTGCTTACAAGACCGGGCATCATGGCTTGTCCGACTTCAAGGGTATGTTCAAGAAGATGCCTTTGACCATGTCTGCCTTTGTGATCGGCGCTCTATCCATTATCGGGGTTCCTCCGACCTGCGGCTTTTTCAGCAAATGGTATCTGATTCATGGGGCCGTAATCTCCCAGCACTGGGTGTTCTTGTCTGCGTTGATTATGTCCAGTCTGGTCAGCGTGATTCTGTTTTTCCGGGTTATTGAAATCGGATACGACTTCAGTGGGTCTCATCATCATGGGCCTTCAGGCGGCGCCGCGAAACTGGATGAGGCGCCTTTGAGCATGCTGATTCCCACGCTGGCCGTGTCCGTTGGTTTGTTGCTGATCGGCGTTTATAATCAGACCATCTTGTCCAGGGTGATTGCGTTGGCTGTAACCACGTTTTAAATTCGGATGAAATGGCGTTATGTCCGGGCCGGTCGTGTTTTTTGACGCGCAGGGTATGCAACGAGAAAAATTTCCATGAAAAAGAAGATCAAATGCTGGGAATATTTCCAATGCAAAGAGGAGGCATGTCCGGTTTATGTGGCCAGAGAATTGAAGTGCTGGCTGGTTCCGGGGACCCACTGTAGAAAGGAGATTCAGGGAAAGTTTCTGGAAAAGATAGAAATGTGCCTGGCATGTGAACCGTTTAAAGCAAACATCGATCTGGATTCAATGGAGGAGACCCTGGAGGTGGTCCATGAACAGTTCGTTGAATTCAGAAAGATGGTGGAAGACAGAGACAGGGAGCTGGAAGGCATCAGCATGGAATTGGCCGTGGGGTTGTCGGAGGCTTTTGAGGGGCTGAGCGGCATAGCGTCCGGAGACCCTGAAACGAGAATAGACGAGAAATCCGAGTTGGAGTTGATCAGCAAGCTGAAACGCATGGTGAACTTGACCGCAGAAGATCTCGGGGAGATTGTGGGTCTGTCTCATGAGTTTGCGATCGGCCTTGCCGAACACTTTGATGTGTTGCACCGGGTTTCGCAAGGGAATTTGGCTGCTCGGGTCACGGGCGTCTCCCAAGTGGAATTGTTGGAATCTCTCAAGAAGATGACAAACGATATGATCGAGAGCGTTTCGAGAGAGATCTCTGAAAGAGAACGGGCGGAACTCGCGATGAGGAAATCGGAAAGCGAACTGCGGGAATCCGAGGAAAAATATCACACGCTTTTTGATTATGACCCCAATTCTATTTTTGTCCTGGAACCCGGCACGCTTAGAATATTGGATGTAAACCAGCGAGGTTTGGAGGTTTACGGGTACGAAAAAGAGGAGGTGATCGGAAAATCTTTTCGGGATCTGGGGTCTTTTGAATACATTGACGGGGTTTTGTGCGATGAAAAGGCAAATGGGTCCAAGAAATACAGTGTATACCCGAAGGTTCAACATCTGCAAAAAGGCGGGAAGCCCTTCTACGTGAATGTGCATGCGTGTAAAAGGAAGCGCCAACGCAAATACGGCATTGTCGCCACCACGGTGGATATTACCGAGAGCCTGGAAAAAGAAACACAGTTGATGCAGGCCGGCAAGATGTCCACCCTTGGGGAAATGGCCACCGGTGTGGCCCATGAGCTAAACCAGCCCTTGACAGCCCTGCAGATAGCGGCGGATTTCATCTGGAATATGTGCCGGGAGCAAAAGCCCATACCGGAAGACTTGCTGGACCTTATTTCACAGCAGATCAAAGATCAGATCAGCCGGGCCGTCGGCATTATCAACCACCTGCGTCAATTCGGACGGAAAGGCGAAGCTCACAAAGAGGAAATCGACATCAATGAACCGCTAAGAGGCGTTTTCACATTGCTCGGCCAGCAGCTCAAAGTGCGAGGGATTCGGATTGTTCTGGATTTGCATGAAAATATGCCACCGATTGTGGGAAACAGCCACAGACTGGAGCAGGTATTCATCGACATTGTGATGAATGCCAGAGACGCCATGGAGGAACGGAGGAAACGGTTTCCATCCGACGACGCGGAAAACACGTTGACGGTGCGAAGTTTTCGGGAAAACGGGAGCGTGGCCGTGACTATTGCGGATACGGGTATCGGTATTCCGGATGAAAACAGGGAAAAGATTTTTGAGCCCTTTTTTACTACCAAGAAAGTCGGCGATGGAACCGGGCTTGGCCTTTCCATCAGTTACGGGATTGTGAAAGACCACGGCGGAACAATTGCCGTGGAAAGTGCGGTGGGAAAGGGGACCGCCTTTACATTGAGCTTCCCCGCCTGTGAGGGAAAAGATGCCGGAAAATAAGATGTCCAAGATTCTGGTGGTTGAAGACGAGGAGAGTGTAAGGCTGTTGCTCAAGGTGTCGTTGACATACAAGGGGTATGAGGTTCTGTTGGCCGAAGACGGTGAAACCGGGGTTCAAGTCTTTGAAAAGCATCGGCCGCCGATCGTTATTACCGATATCAAGATGCCCGGCATGGATGGCATCGAGGTTTTAAAAAAAATCAGGGCTATCGATCGCGACACCCGCGTCATTGTCGTCACGGGACATGGAGAGATGGAGTCCGCCATCGAGGCGCTGCAACTGGAGGCCTCGGATTTTATCAACAAACCCATTACGGACGGCGCCCTTACCGTTGCTTTGAAGCGGGCGGAAGAAGTCTTGTGGATGAAAGAGAAGCTCAAGGAATACACGAGCAACCTGGAAAACTCGGTGCGGCAAGCTACAGAGGAGCTGAGAGCGGCGCATGATTTCCAGAGAAATCTTATACAGAGTTCGATCGACGGGATTGTTGCCGCGGATGCGTCAGGGGAAATCGTTGTGTTCAATGGGGGGGCTGAACGTCTTTTCGGGTATGCGGGTGGTGCAGTCCTCGGGAAAAAGAAGATGAATTCGTTGTATCCGCCCGGTGTGTCGGATGAAATCAACGAAGCGCTGGCCGGTGAAAGCTACGGCGGGGCGGGCAGGCTGGGGAATTTTTAGAACAAGGTTCTGTCAAGCAGGGGCGAAGAAATTCCCGTGCGCATTTCCGGATCTATCTTGTTTGAAAACGGAACAGAAACGGGATTCGTGTGTTTTTTTCAGGATTTGCGCGAAATCAAGCGGTTGCAGAGAGAACTCATAGAAAGCGAAAGAATCTCTGCCATGGGGCAGGCTGTGGCGGGAATGGCCCACTATATTAAAAATATCCTGAATGGTCTCCAGGGCGGTGTGTATATGGTGAATACGAGTATGAAAAAAGACAAACCGCACCTTATGACCAAGGGATGGGCCATGATTGAAAACAATATCCGCAAAATATCAGACTTGGTGATGAACATGCTCATCTATGCAAAGGAGCGGGAGCCTGATTTTGTGCCCTGTGAACCAAACAAAATTGCGCAGGAAGTCTATGATTTGATGAAAGACAAGGCGGCGCAGAGCGGTGTGAAGCTCGTCAGGGATTTTGATCCGTCCATCCATGAATGTTTTCTGGATCCAAGCGGGCCGCACAGGTGTCTTCTTAATTTGGTTTCCAATGCGATCGATGCCTGCGTATTTGATCTTCAAAGAGACAAGGCATTTTCCGTCATAATAAGAACCAGAGAGGAAGCGGATGATATTCGGTTTGATGTGGTGGACAATGGCATGGGTATGACCAGGGAGACTCAGTCGAAAATATTTGACCGCTTCTTTTCGACCAAAGGGGGCCGGGGCACTGGTTTGGGACTACTGGTTACTCGAAAGATCATCGAAGAACAGGGTGGTTCGATCGGGTTTGAATCAGAGCCCGGCAAGGGAACAACATTTTCAGCGCGGTTTCCACGCAGGCTCTCAAACGCTTCATAATACCGGAACAGCGAAAGGAGGGGTTTCGTCATGAAAAACAAGATATTGATTGTAGATGATGAATCCGAGCAAATTGATTTTGCTGCGACCATATTGGAAGAAAATGGTTATCTGGTCGTCAGCGCGTTGGACGGCTCGGAAGGAATCATGCTTGCCCGGGAAGAAAACCCTGATCTCATCCTTCTGGACATCATGATGCCCAGAAAAGGCGGCATAGCGATGTATCACGAACTCAAAAAGGACGGGGCCACAAGAAATATCCCCGTTGTCATTGTCACGGGAGTGACGCGCGGCAATGATTTCGATATACACATGGTTACCCAAAGCGGTGATATTCCTCCTCCTGATGGATACATTGAAAAGCCGATGAATCCGGATACGGTTCTGAAGGTCGTGCGTGACCTTTTGTCTTGAACCGAATAAGCGAGTGCATTTCCCCGTAGCTTACGGCGGGGTTGGCGAGTGTATCGTTAAAAAGACAACAACTTTACGGTGAAGATGCCGGCTTCGCCAGTGCTTCGCGAGCCCCGTGGCTTGCCACGAGGAGGGTTCAATCACCATGGCTGTTTGATGGGTTTTTGAGTCGGCGGCTTTGATGGTTTCAGCGACTCATCCGTGTGCTTTGTTTGCCTTGGGCGTGCCTGCTTTGGCATAGAGGCGCCGACCGCAACACCTGATTGAGCGATCCGGCAGCTCATGACCTTCCACCATTCTCCTCCTTTCCCAAGCGGTGCGTTGATCTTGCCGTCGTATTGGCCGACGTTTCCGAAAATCAGTGCCGGCGGTAGCGCCACCAGTAGAGAGTGGCCCCTTCGAGGCGCCATGTCCATGCCGCCGTCGGCTCTGCCGGCGGCGCTGATTTCAGATGGCCAATTATGGTCAATTATGGTATGGGCGGAAGGCAACCATGTGGCCCTTTGAAAAACAGCCGGCGGGTTGCCGGGGGCCTCCAGGCGCGGAGATATACTATGACTCATCCGGAACAGCCTCTCATTGTTCCCCAAAAAACAAAACAGGATCCTCGCATTGGTCCAGTGGCAGTCATGGTAGCTATGGAAAACGATTTGACCCTGGTTCGGCGAGCCCTGGATATTTCCGGCAGGGCGACGGGACGAATCCTTATGAGCAAAGTTTTCACTACAAAACACGAATCCGGGGACATCTCTGTCGTAGGTCCTGTGCTGGGCGCTCCCCATGCCGTAATGGTATTGGAAAAGCTGGTTGTTCTAGGTGCTCAGAAGATCGTTTTTTTTGGATGGTGTGGTTCAATCCGGAAAGAGACCTTCATTGGAGACTTTCTGATTCCCGATTGCGGAGTGATCGGAGAGGGCACATCGCGTTATTATGCGTCGGGTAGTGCGAAGAAGTACTCGAAACCTTCGCTCGACATAGTAAGGGCTTTGAAAAAAACATCCAGACGGCAGCCGGTCGCTTTTCACATTGGTCCTGTCTGGTCCACGGACGCCCCTTATAGAGAGACTTTGCAGCAGATCCAATCGCTCAAACGGGAGGGGGTTTTGGCGGTGGACATGGAGACCTCGGCTCTTTTTACCGTGAGCCGTTTTCGACAGGTGAAGGCCGGCGCCTTGTTGGTCGTGTCCGATCAACTGGTTACGCCGACTTGGAGGCCGGGGTTTTCAGACCCTGCATTCAAGACGTCGCGGAAAACAGCGTCTGCGATAATCGCCCGGACATGCAGGGAACTTGGGCTGGAATACGAAGGTAAAAAGAAGCCGTGACAGAGACCAAAAAAAAAATAGGGGGAAAGCCTCAAGAGCGGGCCAGGGTTCTTCGCGAATTGCTTCATCGTCACAACTATGCCTACTATGTATTGGACGATCCCGAGATTTCCGATGCCGAGTATGACCGGCTCATGCGACAGCTCATGGACCTGGAAAGGGCATATCCGGAGCTTATCACCGCCGATTCCCCCACGCATCGCGTAGGAGCGCCGCCGCTTCATAAGTTCGGGACGGTCACGCACTCAGTGCCCATGCTGAGCCTGGAAAATGCCTTCAACGATGATGATGTGGCGGCTTTTGATGACAGGGCTCGGCGGATTTTAAAAACCGATGACCCAATCCGTTATACCGCAGAGCCAAAGATGGATGGTGTGGCCGTAGAGTTGGTTTATGAAGAGGGCCGTTTAACAGAGGCCTCGACGCGAGGCGACGGATACACAGGTGAATTGATTACTCAAAATATCAGGACGATCCATTGCGTGCCCATGGTCCTTCGCACCGACGGGCTTTCCACGGTGCCCTCCCGCCTTGAGGTGAGAGGCGAAGTATTTATTTCCATAAAGGATTTTAGACGCCTTAACGAGAACCGTCTTTCCATGGGCGAGGCTCCTTTCGCCAATCCGCGAAACGCTGCGGCGGGGTCGCTCCGACAGCTTGATTCCAGGATAACGGCGCAACGTCCACTGGACATGTTTTGTTACGGCATTGGCTTGGTGACGGGCATGGAGTTTGACTCACACTATAAGATCCTGCAAACATTGAAGACTCTAGGATTTCGCGTTAGCCCGGACATCAAACCACCATCCAGGCTCAACGAGATCCTTCTTTACTATAGAGATTTGCTCCATAGGCGTCACGAGTTCCCGTACGAAATGGATGGGATGGTGATTAAGGTGGATGATTTGCGCCTTCAAAAGGAGCTGGGTGAAAAGTCCCGCAGTCCGAGGTGGGCGTTGGCCTACAAATTTCCACCTTCTCAGGAGACGACGCGAGTGCTTGGGATAGACATTCAGATTGGCCGAACGGGTGTATCGACACCTGTGGCCCATTTGCGTCCGGTCACCGTTGGGGGCGTTACGGTAAGTCGGGCTACGTTGCATAATGAGGACGAAATCACAAAAAAAGATGTCCGCGTGGGTGACACGGTACTGATTCAGCGAGCCGGGGACGTGATTCCGGAGGTTGTGAAAGTCATCACGGCAAAACGTGACGGCTTCCAGAAACCTTTTGAGATGCCGTCTCAATGTCCGGTGTGTGGCTCCGGGTTGGTGAGGCTTTCCGGGGAATCGGCACGGCGATGCGTCAACGTCAATTGCCCGGCGCAAATAAAGGGCGGTATTGTCCACTTTGCGTCAAGGGGCGCTTTTGATATGGAAGGCATGGGGGAAAAGTTGGTTACCCAGTTGGTGGATAAAAAACTGGTGGCTTCATATGCAGACCTGTTCTTCCTGGACAAAGCCGTCCTGGCGGGTCTGGACAGAATGGGTGAGAAGTCTGCCCAAAATGTTATGGAAGCCATAGAAAAAAGCCGGGAGATTTCTTTGCCCAGGTTCATCTATGCCTTGGGAATTCGTCATGTGGGCGAGCATATTGCCGGCATTCTGGCCAATAGATTCAAAACGCTGGAAAGGTTGAAATCGGCAACAGTGGATGATTTGATGGATATCGACCAAGTGGGGCCTCAAGTTGCAGAAAGTGTGCGCGCGTTCTTTGAAAATTCCCGAAACGTGAAAAATATCGAACGCATGTTGGCGGCAGGGGTGATAATCAAAACGGCCGGCTCTTCTTCCCGACGGGCATTGACCGGTACAACGTTTGTTCTCACAGGGGCCTTGGATTCCATGCCTCGATCTGAAGCGAAGACGCGCATCGAGGCTTTGGGCGGAAAGGTTGCGACCTCGGTGAGCACGAAAACCACCTATGTTGTAGCTGGAAAGGCGCCTGGTTCGAAGCTTGCCATAGCCAAAGCGCTGGGGGTCGGAATCCTTACAGAGGCGCAGTTGCTGGATATGTTTTTGCGAGGAGGAAAACAATGAAAAAGGTCAGGGCGCATGTCCGAATTGAAGGCCGCGTCCAGGGCGTGTGTTTCAGGATGGAAACACAACGCGCAGCGAAACAACGGAATCTGACCGGATGGGTGAAAAACCTGCCCGACGGCAGTGTCGAAGCTGTGTTTGAGGGAAGTGACGGCGATGTGCGATCCATGCTGACATGGTGTGAGACGGGGCCACCGTTGGCACGAGTAAACAGAGTGGCCTTGGAGTGGGAATCGTGTTGTGAAGACTTGGACGCTTTCAGAATCGCCTATCGATGAGGGCGGCTCGGTTCTCCTCCCCCAACCCTTTTTGGGGGAGGAGAACCGGCCTTGGATTCACGCTGCCCGTCGAGAGCTACTGACGCATCATGACCCCATCGGTGTAGGCAAAAGGCGTATGTCCATAAATGCTGAGAGGAAAGCGAAGCCGCGGAATGCTCATCTTGAGCCTGTGGCTATACCGCATCTTTCAGTGCTTTTCCCGGCTTGAATCTAACCGTGTTGGAAGCCTTGATCTTGATGGCCTCACCGGTCTGAGGATTTCTTCCCTTTCGAGCTTTGCGACGAACCTTGGAAAATGTTCCAAAACCGACCAGCGTTACTTTGCCGTCTTTCTTTTTTAGAGCCGTTGTGATCGTTCCGGTGAATGCCTTGAGCGCTGCGTTGGCCGCTGTTTTGGAAATCCCTGCATCTTCGGCCATCTTGTCCACCAGTTCTGCCTTTGTCATGACTGCCTACCTCCTTTTTCAGTGAACCCCAATTGTGGTACGTCGGAAGATCTTGCTATCAACGGGTTTTCCCTTACATGGATATCGTTTGGATGTCAACCCAAATCATGGAATTTTTGCATCAGTTGAGCGCTTTAAAACCTAATAAACCATGAAGTCCTGGGATCTTCAAATGGCTAAAGTCTCAAGAAATTTTGGCTGGTTCCACGGCTCACCGGCATTGCGTTCGCGGCGGCTGTGGTGTTTTTGAAGATTTCAGGGAGTGTGTTTTGCGTTTAGAAAATTCACCCTTTGGGCCCGGCTGGGCGCCATCCGGTTGCTAAGAGATGCCATACGCCTTCATTTTAGAAAGGAGGGTGGGGTGGCTGACTTCAAGGAGTCTGGCCGCTTGCGTGCGATTGCTATTGGTTTTTTTCAAAGCTTTTTCTATCAAAACTTTTTCAAGGGCCATGGTGTTTGTCTTGACGGACAGTCCTTCCGAAGGCCACGGAGGAACAGCCTTTGCCGAATAACCGAACATTTCTTCAGGCAATTCCTTTAATGATATTTCTTTGCTTTCAGTTAATGCAATGGTCCGTTCGATGACATTTTCGAGTTGGCGAATATTGCCGGGCCAGGGATAGTCCATGAAGACCTGAAGTGCGTCAGATCGAATGCCGTCCATATCCTTGGACAGTCTCCGCTTGAATTTTTCGATGAAATGATCCACCAGCAGAGGAATATCTTCTTTCCTGTTGCGCAGTGCCGGCACTTCAATGAGCAGGACATTGATCCTGTAAAACAGGTCATCCCGGAAGGTCCCTTCTTTGATTTTATCAGCGAGATTTGAAGCCGTGGCGGCAATGATGCGCACATCCACCTTGATGTTTTCCGTGCTTCCCAGCGGGCGGACCATCTCGTCTTGCAGGACGCGCAGAAGTTTGACTTGGAGAGGCAATGGAAGGTCTCCAATCTCGTCCAGGAAAAGTGTGCCTGTATCCGCTTCCCGAAAAAGTCCTGTCTTGTCCTTGACCGCATCCGTAAAAGCGCCTTTTATATGGCCGAAAAGTTCGCTTTCCAGGAGGTTTTCGGGTAAACCACCACAGTTGACGGCGATCATTGGGGCATGTTTGCGAATCCCGTTATAGTGAATGGCCTTTGCAATGAGTTCTTTACCCGTACCACTTTCTCCGGTGATCAAAACGGTTGTCTTGAAGTCGGCAATTTTTCGGATGGTTTCAAAGATTTCGGTCATGGCTCTGCTTTTGGCCAGCATGTTTTCGAATGAGCAAGCTTCTTGAACTGCGTTTCGAAGTCTGATGTTTTCCTCCTTCAGTCGAGTGCGTTCTTCAATCTGTCCCAATTTAAGGAGGATTTCATCCGGCTTGAAGGGTTTGGAAATGTAGTCGGCCGCCCCGAGCCGCATGGCTTCTACTGCCGTATCGATCGTACCATAGGCCGACATGACAATAGTGGTAGTGTCTATTTTCCGGTCGGCCGCTCTTTTCAGGAATCCGAGACCATCCATTACCGGCATGCGAATGTCGCATAAAACCATATCGTATTGCCGATTACCCAGGATTGAAAGGGCTTCGTTTCCGTTGGAAGCGCTTGTGACCGCATATCCGTTCTTCTCGAGGACCGTGGTCAACATGTGCCTCATGTTGGGTTCATCATCGATGACGAGAACATGTTTCGGCATATATGTCTCCTGTGTTGGTTTTATTAAAAACCTTCCGATTTAGACGCAAGTTTTATGCCTTTTGATAAAAATCCCGATCCGGGACACTGGATGGGGTGGGCTTTTGGCTTGGTGCATGCTGCAAAAGGAGGAAGGACAGGCTGCTAGAACAATGCTTGCATGAAGGCTTGTGGATCGAATTTTTGCAGATCATCGACCTTTTCTCCGAGGCCGATATATTCCAGCGGAATTCCCAAGGAGTGACATATGCCTACCACAACGCCTCCTTTGGCTGTGCCGTCGAGTTTTGTCAGGGCAATGCCGGTGATGCCTATGGCTTCATGAAACAATTGCGCCTGGGAGATGGCGTTTTGCCCGGTTGTGGCGTCCAAGACAAGCAGAGTTTCGTGGGGTCCGTCGGCCACATGTTTGGCCACGGTCCTGCGAATTTTTTTTAATTCCTCCATGAGGTTAACCTTGGTGTGCAGACGTCCCGCCGTGTCGATGATTACCAGGTCGGCATTTCTAGACAATGCGGCCTGCATGCCGTCAAAAACCACTGCTGAGGGGTCTGCGTTGCCTTTGTGACGCACAATGTCTGCGCCTACCCTGTCAGCCCATATTTCCAACTGTTCTACGGCTGCAGCTCGAAAAGTGTCTGCGGCAACCAATAAAACCCGCTTCTTATCTTGAATGAATTGTGCTGCAAGCTTGCCGATAGTGGTGGTTTTTCCGACCCCGTTTACGCCTACGACCATAATAACATGAGGCTTTGCGGTTTGAGAGTATTTGGGGGCCGAAGATGGGACTTGGAGAAAGTTCAGAATTTGTTTTTCGAGAGCCTCTTTGAGTTCTTCCGGATTGTTCAGGCATTTCCTTTGGACCTGCTCTCGTACTTCATCGATCAGGGCCATGGTGGTCTGCACTCCCATGTCGGAGGTTATCAGAATCTCTTCAAGCTCTTCAAGAAGGGTTTCGTCGATTTCCTTTTTCCCCAAGAGGAGTCCATCAACACGGCTCGCCAAGGCTTTTCGTGTTTTTGAAAGACGGTTTCTGAGCCTTTTGAAAACACCCTGTTCGTTTTTTCCCGGCGATCCCTCATCCTTGCCGGGTTCTTGAGCTTGAATGTTTTCCCCGGAGTCCTGTTGGCTCAGTGGATCTTCGTGGACAGGCTCTTGAGACAAATCTTTTTCGTGCTGTTCGCCTGAGTTTTTGGGTGACCGGGTTTTCTTCCTGAAAAATCTAAACGCCATGGCCTTGCCCGGATGTCGTCATATCCAATGAGATGAGTTTGGAGACGCCTTTTTGTTCCATCGTTACGCCGAAAAGGGCGTTTGCAACTTCCATGGTCTGTTTGTCGTGGGTGATCATGACAACCTGAGATTGTTGCCCGATTTCTTTTAGAAGCTGGTTGAATCGATAGACGTTTACATCGTCTAAGGGGGCATCGATTTCGTCGAGTACGCAAAACGCCGCCGGTTTGATCAGAAAAATCGAGAAGACCAGGGCGATTGCCGACAGAGCCTTTTCGCCCCCGGACAGCAGGCTCATGCGGGTCAGCTTTTTGCCGGGGGGACGAACCAGAAATGAAACCCCTGATTCCAGCGGCCGCCTGGGGTTGGCGAGGGCCAGCTTTGCCGTTCCCCCCTCAAAGAGCTTGGGAAAGACCTCCTGCACTTTTTGATCAACGGCTTTAAAAGTCTTTATAAAACGTTTCAAGGAAATTCGGTTGATCTTTTTAATGATGTGGTGAAGGGTATCAATGGCATCCATCAGGTCCTCACGTTGGCCGGTGAGTATGCCGTAGCGTTCACTCAACGTCTCGTATTCTTCAATGGCCGTCAGGTTTACATCTCCTATTCTAGCGATTCTCTCCCGGGCGCGGGCCAAGCTCTGTTCCGCCTCTTCAACCGAAAGGTTTTCGATGTCCAATTCTTCGACCAGCGTTTCGAGTTGTTGATGATATTTTTCATGAATGCGGCCGACGAGGTTGTCTTGCTGCATCTTCCTTTCTGCTTGTTTCAATTCCAGTTGCCGGATTTTTTGAAACGTCTCTTGCTGCCTCGACCTGACCTCGGCCAGGGCTTGGTCATTTTGTTGCAGGGTTCCTTCAATCGCCTGGTATTCCTTTTCGCTTTTTCCCAGGCCTTCTTCAATGGCCTCCAACTCAGCATACAGTTTTGCGAGTTTTGCCTGGTCTGTCTCTATTTGCCTTTGCGTGGCGCCCTTTTTTTCTTCTGTATGCTTCAAAACCCGTTGCAAATGGGCAAGTCTGTCTTTGCCGTCATCGCGAAACGCGCTCATACGCCGCAAGGTGTTTTTTGTATTTTCTGATTCCGCTTCCAGCGTTGTCGACCGGAGCTTAAGCTCCAGAATTCTGTCGTTGGCATTGGTCAACTTTTCTGAAATGTATTCCACAGAGGAACGGATTTTTTCAATGGCCTGTTCTTCTGTTTGTATGGCGGTTGCCAGCGTGTTGATGACCTCCTGATGTTTAGAAAGTTCTGATTCAATATCGGTGCGTTCGCCTTCAAGTTGTTCTGTTTCCAGGTAAAGTATTTCCACGTGGCGCTGGGCGTGTCTGAGTCCTTCCTGAAGACGGTAAAGCTCTTTTTCCAGTTCCACCAGCTGCTGGTTTACCAGGCGCCGGCCTTCCCGGGCTTGTTGCAGTTGCGACTCCAGATCCACGGCGCGGGACTCAAGACCTTTTTGTTCCTCCTTGGTCATGTTGAGCGCATTTTCGAGGGTTGAGATTTGTTCAAAAAGACCCTTCATTTCTTTTTTCTTGGTCAGGATGCCCCCGGTTCCGTTTTCAGGGGCGCCTGCCGTCAGAACACCCTGAAGACAAAGACGATCGCCTTGTTTGGTGACAATGGTTTGTCCCGGTCCATTGTTGTTCCAAAGATCCAGGGCTTCTCGAAGGTTTCCGACAATCCTTACGTGACCAAGAAGGGCGTGGATGGCGGCTTCGAATCCGTGTTGAATGGTCATGTATTGCGTGATCCGGTCTCCTTCATGGTGGGAAGTAGAGCCCTGGACATTGGGAATCGGCCTGACGGTTTTGAGGGGGACAAAGCCGCCTTTGCCTGCGGAAAGCGTTCGAAGGGTTTCCACGGCCCTCATTCCACCGGCCTGGTCTTTGACGACAACGTACTGCAATGTGTCACCAAGGGCGGCTTCCACGGCGGCTTCATAGGAGGGTTTGGGCTCTATGACATCCGCCACCAACCCGCAAATTCCGGCTTCCTCCAGGTTCCCGGCCTTCCATTCCTGCATGACGACGCGAACGCCTTTCTTGGACCATTCGTAGTTCTCATCCATTTTTTTCAGGGCCGCGTATTGGGATCGGGTCTTTTGCCGTTCAAGTTCTGTTTCCTGTACCTTGCGAACCTGGGCGCTCAGTGCCTGACGATTTGCGGTCAGTTGTTCTTCCAACGATTTTGCCAGGCTTTCTTTCCGGTCAAGCTCTTTTTTCAGATTCTCATGGGCGTTTTGCGTGCCGGCGATTTGTTCCTTCAGGCCGGCGAGCTCTCTTTCCGATTCATCTTTTTCCTCGGCCAGTTGACTCAGACGCCTTGACAGGTTTTGCTTATTCTGAGTGGCATTTTCCAGGGTGTTTTGGAATGTCGCCTTTCTGCTTGCCAAATTGACGAGTGTGGTTTTTTGAGCCTCCAGAGCGCGATTCAGTTCGTCCATTTGCGCTTTTAGACCGTCCCTGGTTCGGTTTTCCTCCTCCAAGGTCCGTCTCGCCTGACGGATCTGTTCTTGCAGCTCGGATTCGCGTTGTGCCAGTTGCCGGCATTCAACTTCGATGTCAAGGGCTTTGGCTTCTATGTCCTTTGCTTCTTCCCTGAATTGGCGCACTTCACCGTCAAGGCGTTCCAGATCCTTGGTCCCGAACGCAATATTTCCTTCCAGCTTGTCCAGGCTCCGCTGCGTGTCGTATTTCCGTGCCTTTTCTTCGGCGATGCGGTGATATCGGGCTGTGCGTTCTTCTTTGATCTGTGCAATGGCGGCATCCAGTTTGGCCAGCTCGGATTCGTGTTTGAAGTCCGAATCTTTCAGGGCCTCCAAGAGCCTGTCGGCCTGATCCGCTTCCGCTTTAATAGACCTAAACTGGTGGGCTGCCAGCATTGTTTCCCAGTTTTTAATCTGGCCTTGCAAGCGTTTGTATCCTTCGGCCTTTCTTGCCTGGCGTTTCAGGCTGTTCATCTGCCGTTTGACTTCAGCGATGACATCGCTGATGCGCAACAGGTTGTGTTCCGTCCGCTTGATTTTCAGGAGGGCTTCGTGCTTGCGGTTTTTATATCGGGTGATCCCTGCCGCTTCTTCTATAAAAAAACGTCGTTCTTCCGGACCGGCATCAATCAGTGTGCTGATTTTGCCCTGTTCAATGATGGCATAGGCCCTGGATCCGAGACCGGTTCCTGCTAAAAGGTTTTGGACATCCCTGAGCCTGCAGGGCTGCTTATTGATATAGTAACCGCTTTCTCCGGAGCGGAACAGACGGCGGCTGACCATGATTTCGGAAAAGTTTCGGTATTCTTCAGGGACCGTACCGTTGTCGTTGTCAATAGTCAGGGCGACCTCCGCCATATTGGTCGGGCCCCTTTGATCGCAACCGGAAAAGATAACATCTTCCATAGCCTTTCCGCGGAGCATTTTTACGCTCTGTTCCCCCATGACCCATCGCATGGCGTCAACGATATTGCTCTTGCCGCAGCCATTGGGGCCCACCACAGCGCTGATGCCGTCGGGAAAGTGCACCGTGGTTTTGTCTACGAAAGACTTAAAACCGACAATTTCCAACTGCTTGAGTTTCATGGCAAAACACCTTAAATAGACGTTACCGGTTTGGTTTTTTTATAAAATTGTTGGAACGCTACCAAAGAGGCCGTGCTTTGTAAAGACAAAACACTACAAAATGTGTGTCATTTTTATATAAATACAACATATGGGGTCGATTCCTTTCTTTTTAAGAAACCATGTCCCAGGTTCGGATGTTTACGAAAAATCAAAAAACACACCTTGTTATTTTGGGGGAGGTCAGCTATTTTTTATTGGCCCTTGCTTGTCATTTTAAAGGCCATATATAAAAAATACAACCACCAAGTCGTGTAGGGGCGAAGCAGGACAATTTTTGAATCGCCTTTTGCCGGCTGCGCCGATTCTTTGTTCGGGCTGCCGGATTTGGTTGTATGCTGTTTATGAGGAATGATGTCGAATTTTCGTTTTGGAAGATATTTGGCTACAGCCGAACAAAGGTATGATTTTCCGCCTTTCCGACCGCCAAGCGAGGCGGAAAGCTTGCTTTTGAGGATCACCCGGGGCTGTCCTTGGAATCAGTGTGCATTTTGCCCTTTGTACAAGGACGTGCCATTTGAGTCCCGTTCTGTAGATGAGGTGAAGGCCGATATTGATGTGGCCAAGGATTTTATCGGCCGGGGCGTGGAGACGATTTTCATCGGCGATTCAGATAGTCTGGTGATAGACACGCAGGCCTTGTGCGATATCCTTGACTATCTTCGTGAGGCCTTCCCATCGGTTGCCAGGGTTACCAGCTACGCGCGTGCCAATACGCTGAAGCGCAAAGGACTGGATAGTCTCAAAAGGATTCGGCTGGCCGGGTTGGTGCGGCTGCACATTGGTCTGGAGACGGGAAGCCGGTCATTGCTGAAAAAAATCAAGAAAGGCGCAAACCCCGACACGATGGTTGACGGGTGCCGTAAGGCAAAGGAGGCCGGTTTTGAGATTTCTTTGTATGTCTTGGTAGGAATTGGGGGAAAGGCCCATTGGAAGGAACACGCACGGGAGACCGCCCGCGTGCTGAACCGGATCAACCCTGATTTTATCCGCCTGCGAACTTTGACTCCCCAGCCGGGCACTCCGGTGTATCAATGGTGGAAAGAAGGAGTATTTGAGATGCCGGATCCGGAGACCATCCTGCAGGAGCAACGTGCGATGATCGGGGAACTGACCGTGACGTCACAGTATCTTTCTGATCATGTGTCCAATTACGCCCCGATCAACGGGTCCTTGCCTGAGGACAAAAGGCAGATGCTTTCCATGATTGAAAAAACGTTGAAAAGGCTTCGCGAGGATCCGGCGTTCAGGGATGATCTGAGCCACAAATCCTCCTTGCGCCGGTTATAGAGGTTTTTATGCCGATTTACGAATATGAATGTTCCAAATGCGGCAGGATTTTTGAGATGATCGTCGACAGGGACAGGGGGCGGGTGCCTTGTGAGGTGTGCGGCAATGCCGATACAAAAAAACTTGTCGGCGCCCCGGCATTTCGCGTTGCAACCGACAGTGCCACTCCTCGTATAGAAAGGCGGGTCAAAGATTATTTGCTGGACGGCAAGTTCTCAGAGGCCTCCCGTTTTGCCGATAAGGCCGCCTCCATGGTCAAGTCCGACAAAGTCAAGCAGATTGCCGACAAATTGCATCAAAAAACAGGCAAATCATAAGGCTGTTTGGTTGTAGGTGATGGTGGTGTCGTCCCATGTTTCTTACTTTTTGTGAACCGAATACGTGAGCGCATTTCCCGTAGCTTGCTGCGGGGTTGGCGAGCGTATCGTTAAAAAGGCAACAACCTTACGGTGAAGATGCCGGCTTCGCCGGTGTTTCGCGAGCCCTATGGCTTGCCGCGGGAAGGGTTCAATCGTTGGCGATGCGACTTCTTTTTTGGTAGCAGTTTGGCGCTTTGAAACACGAAGGCTGTAACTACTTCAGGGATTTTCAAAGGGCTAAAGTCTTCCTTTTTTTTGCAGCAACGGAAAATCCCCCTCTCCCTTGAGGAAATGAGGGGCTTTCTGGAAGTGGGGCAACGGGATTTCCGGCGCCTCTTATTTAACTATTATTTGGGCGTTTTCCCCAGCCGATCGGCAATGGCGCGACCAGCGAGCATGCCGCTTGCCGAGGCTTGCAGTAGTCCCCGAGTGATGCCGGCGCCGTCACCCACGGCAAACAGATTGGCTACATTGGTTTCCAGTTCCGGGGATAGTTCCAATCGGTTCGAATAAAATTTGACCTCCACACCATATAGCAGTGTATGGCGTGAATAAACGCCTGGGGACAATTTTTCGAGGGCCCGAAGCATTTCGATAATACTTACCAGGTGTCTATAGGGAAACACAAAACTCAAATCCCCCGGGGTGGCACAGGAAAGGGTCGGTCGTGTGAGACACCGGTCGATACGGGCACGGGTGCTGCGGCGGCCGGCCAACAGGTCTCCGAGCCGTTGGACAATGACGCCGCCGCCTAGAAGATTGGCCAACCTTGCGATATAACGGCCATAGGCAATCGGATCGTCGAACGGTTCTGTGAACGCACTGCTGACGAGAATGGCAAAGTTTGTATTTTCACTTCGTTTTTCTGCATGACTATGACCGTTGACCGTGATGATTCCCTCATGTTTTTCAACGACAACCTCCCCGTAGGGATTCATACAGAAAGTGCGTACCTTATCGTCAAAAGTCTTGGAGTAGTGGATGAGTTTTGATTCGTACGTCGTGTCGGTCATTTCCTTGAGTACCGGGGCCGGCAGTTCAACGCGGACACCGATATCCACCGGACTCGCCTTGGTCTGCAGGCCCAACGACTCGGCCTGTTTTTTCATCCAGCTTGCTCCTGATCGGCCCGGAGCAGCCACAACATAAGGGCTGGTGATTGTCTGCCCGTCAGCCAGCTTGACCCCTTTAATTTGTTCATTTTCAACCAAAAGGCGTTCGACACGGCTGTTGGTGCGGGATTCCACCCGTTCGGTCAATACCTGCCGCAAGTTGTCCAGGACAACGCCGCAATTCTCCGTGCCGATATGGCGAATCCGGTTTGGTATGAGTTCCAGATCCGCAAGGCGTGCCCGGTTGACAAGATCGGTCAACCGGGGGGACGCCTCTCCGAAGATACGGTTAGGGGCGCCATAGGCCACATAGGTTTCGTCCGTTTTGCCGAGGAGTTCATGGAAAGCATCTCTAGAGAGGAAATCCCCTAAAAAACCCCCCACATCAGGAGAAAGGGTCAATTTGCCGTCGCTGAACGCGCCGGCGCCTCCCCAGCCGCAAAGCATGTCGTCGGCGTGGTGGCGTTCGCGCTGCCCGAGGTCCTTTCCCTGTTCCAGCAAGAGGACGGATCGGATACCGAGATCGGCCAAAGTGAGAGCCGTGAAGATGCCTGCCGGACCAGCGCCTACAATGATTACCTGAAAGTCCATATCCGTAGTGACCGAATCCTGAAATAGTCAGGTAACGCTTTCGGCGCAACCAGACCTACACCTCTTCAGTGCTTGATACAACAAACCAATAATGTCCAAGGCTCAACAGATAACGGTGCGGCAATCTTACGATAAGAGCCTACAATCGGCCAGTAATTTCAAAAAGCCAACATTTTTTATGAATCAGCGCCACCAGCAGGCGGTGGCCCCTTCGAGGAGTCTTCCTGATACCTCCCCGGTCGCTGATGTGTCTTGCCGGCCATCAAGACACCGGTCCTGTGATTGCAGAGAGGTTTGATTTTTGCCTTTGGATGTCTTCCCTCATTTCATTCAACGAGGCGGCAACAGCATCGACTTGGTTTTCCCATGTGGACGTGAGGCCGGCTCTGAGGGCTTCCACCCGCTTGTCTGTCAGGCGATCGGTCAATCGCAGGAACCGCCGGTAAAAGCGAAACCCCAAAAAAATGTTGATGATGACGTAACTACCCAAGGCAGCGAGTCCCTTGGAACCAAAGAGCGTGTGAATGCCGGAAAGTATGAGATGGGAGAGACTGTTGATACCTGGATTATTCAAAACATCTTTCCATGAAGTTTCACCTCCGATGGCCACAAGAAAAACGGCCAGCACCAGAAAGTAGCATATCCCTTGCCATATCTTGAATGGCGAAAAGGACGGCCACGGAGCGCTTGCCAGGTGCAATGCAACTGTTTGGGTGAGGGCGCTCTTGAGACTTTCAAGTCTTGTCGGGATTTGCAGGTTGTTTTTTATCCGATCTGAAAAAATTTCAGGCAGGTTTTGACGAAGAATCTGCCGTTCCATGCGCGCTTGGAGCCAGTGCAGGTGCGTTTCGAACGTGGAATGCACCGCATCTGGAAAAGACAGGCTCGCCAAGTCCGCCAAGCCCCCTTCCTTTTTTTGCGATGTGCTTCCTAATCGGTCCATAGCAAGAGCCAGACCGTAGCCCGGTCCCAACAGGGGCACCGGTGCCGGACGTTGACCTTGGATTTTTTTTCTGACCCGGCTTTCGGTCCACGCTACCACGGCCCGATCCCACTCCTCAAACCAGATTGTTCGTTGAGACCCCAATTCTTCCAGGGCTTCGGCAACAAGGGTTTCGAAAATTTCAAGGCGTGTTATTCCGTGGCTCACATGGCGGATCAGGGATTGCACTTCCACGTCCAGGTTGGCGGCCTTAATGGCCATGACTTCCTTGAGGCGCCTTTCCTGAAAGACCTGTTTTTTGAACATGGGGAACTGGTTCCACAGGGTTTCTGATGTATCTTTTGCGGACACGAGAAAAACCAACGGTTCAGATATCCCACCCGCCCGAAGTCGTTTATGAAATGCCTGGGATATGACTTCGATGTCTTGATATCCTTTTCCCGAATCCTGAGCATCGAACATGAGGTCGAGTTTGTTCAGTACGAAAAAAAAATTCTGCCGGGCTTTGGGAACGGCTGTTAAGAAGTCGTGAAACTGCTGGTCGGCATATTTTTCAGGAGATGTAACCCAAACAAGCAGGTCCAGGTGTTTGACAAAAGCCAACACCAGCTCCCGATGATGGGTCTGGATGCTGTCAAAATCGGGCATATCGCATATAAGAATTTTGCCTATAGATGCGTCTTGATGGGTGAATTCTTTCCATGGAATGCCATTCAATTGATCGGGGGGCAGTCCCCTTGCCTCTTCGTGTCTGTAGACGAGGATATGGTCTGTCCAGGGACGACGGTGGCCGGCGGTGGAAATCTCTGAGCCGGCCAGGGCATTCATGACGGTGGATTTGCCCACGCCCGTGCCTCCCAGCAGCCCGATGGCAAGGGGCTCGCTTTCGGCTCTTGCCAACTTCTCGGAAAGACCGATTGCCTGGTCTCTGATCGCTGTCGTGTCCTGTAATGAAAGGGCCGGCGGGGCGCCGTTTTCCAATAGGTGGAGAATCTGCTCAAGCCGGGTCTGCAGTTGTGAAACAAGTCGTGTCATGTTGTTGTGAAAACCATCCTCCTTTCAGACCGCGGGTCGTCTCAGTTCATCGAGAATCTGTTGTGACGGCAGCAGAGCCTTCAGGCAATCCTCGTAACGTTTTTTCTGTTGCACGATCACCGACAGGAGCCCCTGTTCATAACGTTGAGCCAACTCCCTGGCGATTTTCCGGATTTCACGGGACGCGAATAGTCCTACGGCGCCTTTTGTGACAAAGGGGGCAATCACGGAATCGATGGCGGCGTCCAGCACTGTGAATCCTCCGCCGACAATGACTTCAAAAGACAGGATCAAGACCCCCCACAAAATCGATGTCGAGTAGATACCCCACTTTTTGCTTTTCGGCAAATCGTGTGCCAACCGTTGGAATCTGTCTTCCAGCCAACGATCGAGTGTATCTTGCTCTTTCAAGATCATAGTCTTAATTTCATCTTCTGTCATCGTGACGGAAGGTTTACGAAGCGCATCAAAAAGTGGCGAAGACGGATCTTTGGGAGATAGCAGCGCGAGCACTTGGTGGTTGAAGTGGTCTACCGTTCTGAGGATGGGCGTGAAAGCGATTTTGCCGCGCACCTCTGAGAGTGCCTTTTTTTGGCCCTTATGCGTGCGTGCTTTCAAAACACCGAGAACCTCCAATGGAGTCCTTAACACAGAACGGATAAAACGACGGGGTTTGGCCAGAACGTCGTACTTGGAAAAAAGCGTTTTGACTTCCCGTTGAATTTCTCCTGAGCTTTCGGTCAGAAACCGGTGTTTCTCTTTTTTCAACAAGCCGACCGATATGCGTGAACAAAGTTCCGAGAGCCGATCCAGCCATCTTTTTGACATAGCCACTTCTTCTTCCAGTTGACGCAGGAGGCCGCGGGCACGTTTTGCGACGTCTTGCGTGCGCTGGGCCATCTGGTCCTTTCTAAAGGTGCGACCTCCATCGGACCGGACCTCGTCGAGCAATGCGGCAACGAATGCTTGAAAGGCGGGCTTCTTGGCGATTTCGGCTTGTTGGTGGGATGCCTGATAGGGGATAAGCCATATGCGCCCTTGAGGCAGCGAGATTCCCTGGTTGTCAAAAAACGCAAAGATCTCGGCTTTTCCGAAAGGCTCCTGAACCTTGTTGAGAAGAAAAAAAAGAGGGCGGTTTTCTTCAATTACTTTGGCAAGAAACCGGCAAGGTGTCTCGTCGGCGTATTTTTCCGGACTTGCGACAAAAACCACCGCATCGGCCAACAAGTAAAAATCCTCGGCGATGTTCCGGTGGATGCCCTCCACACTGTCCAGGTCGGGCGTATCCACGACCACGAGCGGCCGGTCTTCAGGTTGTTTGTGGGTCAGAATGAGTAGCCGATCTGAATAGCCGGTTGCAGTGCCGCCCTGCCATTGGCCTTCCGACCGTTCCTCGATTTTGATGCCCGTAACACCCAATCCGGAACTTACAGTACAATGTGTCGGAGCGTACAAGATAGGGCCCGTAGTCTTGGGGCGCTCCACGCCGGTGTTGCTGATGGACTTGCCGCAAAAGGCGTTAAACAGAGTGGACTTTCCTGTTCCTGTCCCACCCAGAAAGACCACCCATGGACAATGCTGGGATTTTTTGTAGTGCAATGCGGCCCGTCGTTTAGCGATTTCCATGAATATCTTGGGAATCTCTTGGCAGGCGGGGGTCAATCCCGGATAGGGTATGTCCGTGTGCAATAGATTCATAGCGGAGGCTTTGTTTTATCCATGGGAACCGGCAGGCACTGAAAAGACCTCATGGTCCCCAAAAAGGGTCCTATGAAGACTCTTACCCTAATTTTGACCAAAGCGCCATGGGTATCATTCGCGCTTTTTGGAATACTTTGAAGGTTGGTGCGGGAACGTGTTGATGGGTCGCGGCCGGGCGGGTTCAGATGCGGTCATATATTGTTTGATCGGAATTACAGCAAGGATGGCGGCGTTTCGTCCTCCGGTTCAACCCAGACGATATGGTTCTTGTTGAGAATCAGTACCCGACCCGATGTGTCTTTGGACGTGGCTGCATCAAACAATACAATGAACGGATTTTGTGATCCGATGAACACATCGGAGACTCGGCCTTCAAATCCCAAATTGATACTGCCGTGCACAATGCTTCCATCCGTGGTCTTTATGTTGACTTTAGCCGGTTTGAGGACAGTGTGACGGCCTATGGTAATCGCTTTTTCGATTTCCTTGCTGTCGGTGATCTTCATGTCGGTCATCTCCTGTGTGTGCGATAAGATGCGGCGAAGGGTCTACGTATGATTATCGGCAAAATGGAAGGCCGCCTGAAATAAAAAAAAGCGGAAAGACGGATGGCCGGGGACTCGGTGAATGAAAAAAAAGAAAAGCCAGGGAGCCGTATTTACGGTGTGTAAATATTTCCTAAGCTGTTTCCCGCCAAGGTATGAAAAGGAAGGTGGCTCCCTAGCTTAACGTGAAGCTAATACAAAAAAAGACATTAGTCAAGCGAACAAATGTGATTGTCCCTATTTTTCCGCCATCCTCTGTGGCAACATAAATCATTGCGGTTATCCGGAAAGCTCAAGTTCATATGAAAAGGAGGCCGAAACACGACTTGCACTTTTTAGATAACCGCATAAATCATTTTCCCCTGTCGTTTGAAAACAGTGGGTTGTGTGGCTATATGGCGTGAAATGAGGTGGTTGAAACGATATGTCGGCTGTGGTAGACTATGTTATTCGTCAACAAGGTAGTCTTTCAACTTTTCGTAAAGGGAATCAGGCCAGACCTCATCGTATAAGAAGGCGTGCGCTTCTTGCTTGGTGAGTTTTTGTTTGATTTCTATTGGAAGACTGCGTAGGGCCGCCATCTTTTCAGGATCGGGTTGTCGATTTTTCATGATGGATTTTTCAATATCAAATGGTGTTGAATGTTGTCAAGAATTTGGATTTTAAAAATAAACGCAACTTCTTGCGCCGATTTTTTTGTGGGGCTGATGACAAAGGGTTTCAACACGGGTATATGTTAGGTGCATGGTCCGAACAATACATTATGCCGGTTGTGCGACACGGGCAGCGTCAGACGAAGGGCCGGGTTTTTTCTTTTGCTTTGCCATAACACATTAAGGAGGTGCCGTGAGCAATCTAACCCCTGATTCAGATTCAGAGGAAAGGATTTCTCTGGAACAGGACTTGGCGCTGTCAGGGCAGGACGCTGATAGTTTTTACGAAGAAGAAATGCGAAATATGCGGCGGGATTCGGACATTGACAGGCTAAGCCATAGGATGACGCTGCTGTTTATCCTTATTCCGTGTTTCCTGTGTGCCATCTTCGCTTTTGCCTACCTGGATATTCGAAACAGACTCGACCAGCTAGACACGTCGGGATCCAAAAAGGTGGAAGCATTGTCTGAAGATCTCATTGAAAAAGTCACTTCTCTTTCTGAAAAGTATGAGGTCCTCGAGCAGTCCTTGGGTCAACGGCTGTCGATTCTGAAAGATGTGTCCATAACCGTGCAGGATAACCTGAAGAAAAACGAAGCACGGTTAGAAGCATTGGCAAATACAACCATAGACAAAAAGGGTTTTGAGGAGGCCGACAAGGCCCGTTCTTTAGAGTTTGCCACATCGCTGGCTGCGCTAAAAAAGGAAATTGCCAAACAGCAGGCAGCCATGGACGGGCTGTCCGAAACACTGAGAAAGGAACTTGATCGTGAAGCGAACGCCATTACAGCCTTCCAAAGCGATCTCCGAGAGCAGAGCGAGCGTTTCGCAGATACGATCAACGCCGTTGAGGCGTTACAGAAAAAAGTCCTGAAACTGGATCTGGGCTTGAAGTTGCTGTCTGAAGAAACCATAGACAAAAAAACATGGGAAAGGGCCGAGGGAAAAGGTCAACAGTTGGAAAAGAAGGTCAACGACCTTGCCGAAGAACTTGCCTGGTTGGAAAATAAACTCAATGTAATTCCAGAAAAGAAGCCAACCAAAGACGCGGGGGAATCTCAGCGCAAAGGCGAACAAGTAGACGGCCCGCCTACAAACGTTACGGTTCCGGAGTCCGGGAAAATCATAGAACAGGAAATCAAAGACTGACGGCGAACCGAAAAGTCCATTTGTCATCTAAGACTTTTTTGTTGCACTATCCTTTCCTATGCACTTCGGGCCTTTGCGTACCCAATGGACGTCAACGCCTCGTCGATTTCACCTAAAATGGACGGATCGTCTATAGTGGCCGGCGTTTTGAAGGGCTTGTTGTCGGCAATCTTTTGCATGGTTCCACGGAGGATTTTACCCGATCGTGTCTTGGGAAGGCGTTTTACGATGGTGGCCCTTTTGAATGAAGCTACCGGCCCGATTCTTTGTCGCACCATTTGAATCACTTCTGTGACGATGTCCCCTCCGTCTCTTTCCACGCCGGCATTAAGCACCAAGAACCCGATGGGGATTTGTCCTTTCAGGGCGTCTTCTACGCCGAAAACGGCGCATTCCGCCACATCAGGATGATCGGCCAGCACCTCCTCCATGGCCCCTGTGGACAGACGGTGGCCGGCCACGTTAATGATGTCATCGGTTCTGGACATAACAAATACATAATTGTCTTCGTCAATGTATCCTGCGTCAGCCGTCTTGTAGTAACCGGGAAATTCCTCCGTGTAGGCTGTCCTGAAGCCTTCATCATTGTTCCACAAAGTGGAAAGGGTTCCGGGAGGCAAGGGCAACTTCACCACCAAAGCCCCGGTGTCTCCAGGTTTGACGGGATTGCAATTCGCATCCACCACCCCCAAGTTCCACCCCGGGGCGGGTTTGGTGGCGGATCCATACTTGATTGGAAACGGATGAAGTCCCATACAATTTCCACTGATGGTCCAACCTGTTTCCGTCTGCCACCAATGGTCTATCACCGGTACGCCAAGATTGCTTTCGGCCCAGTTCAGGGTGTCCGGGTCGGACCGTTCGCCGGCCAAAAACAACGCCTTGAAGCAAGAAAGGTCATGTTGCTTCATCAGTTCCGCTTTCGGGTCTTCCCGTTTAATGGCCCGAAAAGCCGTGGGCGCCGTGAACATGCACTTGACCTTGTGGTCAGCGATGACCCGCCAGAACACGCCCGCGTCAGGGGTTCTCACCGGTTTCCCTTCAAAAAGTACCGTGGTGCATCCTTGAAAAAGCGGGCCATAGACAATATAGGAATGGCCTACCACCCAGCCTACGTCGGAGGCCGCCCAATAGACGTCGCCCGGATCGACATCGTAGATGGTTTTCATGGTCCATTTCAGCGCAACCGCATGGCCTCCGTTGTCACGGACAACACCTTTGGGCTGGGCCGTTGTGCCCGATGTATATAGAATATAAAGCGGATCGGTGGCAAGTACCGGAACACAGTCGTGAGGCTGTGCTTTTGATGTGATGTCGTTCCAATCCAGGTCTCGGTCCGGCCTGATTTGCGCAGTCGCCTGGGGGCGCTGATAAATGATGCAGCATTTGGGTTTGGTTTCCACCAAGTCGATGGCTTCGTCCAGCATGGGTTTGTAGGCGATGACCCGGGAAAATTCGATGCCACAGGAGGCCGAAACAATGGCTTTCGGTTGGGCGTCTTGTATGCGTTTGGCCAGTTCTTTGGGCGCAAAGCCGCCGAAAACAACGGAGTGCACGGCGCCTAGCCTTGCGCAGGCAAGCATGGCGATAACGGCCTGCGGTATCATGGGCATATAGATGAGCACCCGGTCTCCCTTGGTTACGCCCTGGGCTGCTAGGGCTCCCGCGAATGTTGCTGTTTCGTCTCTTAGTTCCCGATAGGTATAGGTTCGGACGGTATCGGTGACCGGACTATCGTAAATCAACGCGTTCTGGTCCCCGCGCCCGCCTTCAACGTGGCGGTCGAGGGCGTTGTAGCACGTATTGATCAGTCCTCCCGGAAACCAGCGGTAAAAAGGTTTGTTAGAATCATCCAGCACCTTGTCCCATTTTCTGAACCAATGGCAATCCTCAGCCGCTTTGGCCCAGAAACCCTCCGGGTCCTCGATGGATTTCCTGTATGCTTTGTCGTATTCGTTTTCCATCCCTTCCTCCTACATGACGTCTTTTATACATCCCCGCCTCGGTATTGCTCGACGGTGCCTTTTTACTCTATATCTAAAAATTCGTCAAGAAAGACGGCAAGCTCAAAGGCTGTTTACGGTATGTTGATTGGCCGATTGCAGATATAGACGGTCGGTGCAATGGTTTTTGCTGAACCCCGTTTTTCCGGATGATGTGCGTGCCGGAGAGGAACCGGCGATTGACTCTGGTGATGGGTCCTGATAGAGTCACCAACCGCGTTGAGGTTTGGTGGGATTGTCGCCACTGTTGATACTGTCGGGGATTTTTGATGAACGCTCTGTTATCAGAAAAACATGAGGCCGTGCGCCGATCCGTTCGATCGTTTTGTGAGCGCGAACTTTTCCCTATAGCCAAAGATATTGACCAGGAGGCCGACTTTCCTTGGGATGTCATTGAAAAAATGGGCCGGATGGGTTTTTTCGGGATTCAGGTTCCCGCGGAATTCGGCGGGGCGGCGATGGACTCCGCGAGCTATGTCGTTACGGTGGAAGAAATTTCCCGGGCGTGTGCCGCCCTGGGACTTTGTGTGAGTGTTCACAACAGCGTGGCGGTATATCCCCTCCTGACCTTTGGAACGAAAGAACAAAAAAAGCGGTGGATTCCCCCCCTTGCCCGAGGTGAAAAGATCGGGGCTTTTTGTCTGACCGAACCCAATGCGGGCTCTGACGCCGCCGGGATAGAGGCTACGGCCATTCGTGATGGTGATCATTACGTGGTAAACGCCAATAAGGTATTCGTGACCAACGGGGGCGTTGCCGATATCTGTTTGCTTTTTGTCCGGACCGCTCCCGAGGCCGGCAGAAAGGGCATGAGTGTTATTGTTGCCGAACGCGGAACCCCGGGATTTGTTGTCGGGGATTTGGAAGATCTCTGTGGAATGCGTGCCAACCCTGTAAGTTCGATTCGTCTCTATGATTGCCGCCTGCCGGCACGGAATCTCCTGGGCAAAGAAGGCATGGGTTTGCGAATCGGTTTAGAGGCCCTGGATACGGGCAGAATAGGCATTGCCGCTCAGGCCCTTGGTATTGCGCAGGCAGCCTTTGAGGAATCGGTGAAGTATGTCAAGCAGCGCCACCAGTTCGGCGTCCCGATTGGCAAACACCAGGCCATACAGATGATGATTGCCGACATGGCCACCCAGATCGAAGCGGCTCGCCTTCTGGTCTACCATGCGGCCGTTTTGCGCGACCGAAAGAAACCTTTTTCGCAAGCCGGCGCGATGGCCAAGCTATATGCCTCGGAGGTTTCCACCAAGGTGACGGATATGGCGGTCCAAATTCATGGGGGGTACGGATACTCAAAAGCGTATCCCGTGGAGCGGTATTACAGGGATGCCCGCGTTACGAGGATCTATGAAGGGACGTCGGAGATCCATCGCATGGTCATTGCAAGGGGTGTGCTTGGGGGGTAAGAAAAAAACATGGAATTGCATATCGTTGTCTGTGTTAAATCCGTTGTGGTGTCGGCTCCCGCCAAGGCCACCGTCCGTTTGCCGGACAATCTGGAACTAAATCCCTATGATCGGCCTGCGCTGGAAATGGCCCTGCAGATTAGAGAGGAACACGGCGGCACCGTTACCGCCCTTTCCATGGGGCCCGATTGCAGCGTCGTCGGCCTTTATGAGGCAAAGGCCATGGGGTCGGACCGGATGGTGCTGCTATGCGATCCCAGCCTGAGCGGATCGGATACCCTTGCCACCTCTACAGCGCTGGGGGCTGCCTTAAATAAACTTGTCCCCTTTGATCTGGTCTTTTTCGGTACGAGGACCGCAGATAGCGATACGGGGCAGGTAGGGCCACAGACGTGCGTTTTATTGGATTTGCCTTTGGTTACAGGGGTCCATTGTATGCAGTGGAAGGAGGCTCAACTGATTGTTGAACGCAGGGCTGACGGTTTTCTGGAAAAGTTTGCTCTGACCTTGCCTGCAGCGCTGACCATTGATGCTGGTGCGGTTCAGCCCAGGGATATTGCTCTGTACGGGATAGAATCGGCTTACGAGGCGGGAAAGCTTGAAAGATGGAATCTTTCTGACCTGGGATTGTCTCCTGCTCAGGTGGGATGGGCAGGGTCGGCCACCAGGGTACCCTCCTGGAAACGGGTTGTACGGGATAGAAAATGCGACTTTCTATCCGGAACACCTGAAGAACAGGTCAACGAGCTGATGCGTCGGCTGCTTCAATCAGGGCTTATGGGGTAATGGCGAAGTGTGGGGGAACAGTCAGGATTCATCATCCCATGGTCATTGGTTGAAGTCGATGGCGGATGCATGATGCCAGATGCCGGATACAGGGTGCAGGATGCATGATGCCGGATCGAGGATGCATGTGCAGGATACCGGATGCAAGATGCCGGATGTCGGCCGCATGATCGATGATGCGGAGCCGTGGTTTACATTACACGGACACGGATCACGGTGATCGGGTTAGGCAATTGAGGGGCGCGTAATATTGTTATGAACACAATGGCCAACAAGGAAATCTGGGTCTGGGCTGATTTAAGAAACGAACGGCTGTTTGGAATGAGTATGAACATTCTTGCCAAGGCCCGCGAACTGGCAGCGTCCGTTTCCGGGAAGGCCGGCGTCATTCTTCTTGGGGCAACCAGCCACGAAGGAACCGTCAAGACCCTTGGCACGGAAAGCAACCTGTTCGTAGACGAGGTTTTTGGCCGGTGTGTGGACTTTGGGGCGGACACGGTTTACGTGGTGGACCATCCCAGCCTGGCCGTTCCTCGGGCCGATCTGTATGCAGTCGTCCTTTCGAAAGCAGTGGCCCTGTCTCGTCCGATCCTTGTCCTGGTCGCCCTGACGGATTTCGGTCGAGAACTGGCAGCCCGAACGGCGAGGATTGACAATGCCGGTCTCATAGCCGATTGTGCCGACCTGCGAATCGAAAAAGGCGAAGTGGTGGCCACCTGTCCTTCATGGGGCGGTGAGATCATGGCGGAGATTTGTTTTTTTGGCGATCGTCCCACAGGATTTGCCACCGTGCAGCCCCATGCCTGTCAAGCCACAAAGATTTCTGGTGGGTCGGGAAGCGTGGAAAAACTGGTTATCAATGATTTGGTGGCGCCGGATAATCCAAGACTCATCGAAAGAGTTCCGGACCAGGCAGGACAGCAAAAACTTGAAGAGGCAGACATTGTGGTTGTGGGTGGTGCGGGCCTTGGAAGCTCGGAAGCTTTTGGGCAGGTGAGGGCGCTCTCCCAAGCCTTGGGGGGTGAACTCGGCGCGACCCGGCCACCGGTACTCCAGCACTGGGTGGAAGAGAACCGACTGATCGGCCAAACGGGAAAAACGGTCCGGCCTAAACTCCTTTTTTCCGTCGGCACGTCAGGAGCTGTGCAATACACGGCGGGCATAAGAGAGTCTGAGATCATTGTGGCGGTTAATCGCGACGAGAATGCCCCCATTTTTCAGGTTGCCGACCTGGGTATTGTGGCGGACTGGAAAAGCGTGCTTCCATTGCTGATAAACAGGGTCAATCAGCTTTCCATGCGCGTTTTGGCCGATGCGATGGCTGACGACCAATGGCAAAGAGACAGGGCAAAAGCAAGTTTTGGCGCCAAAGTGCGTGAACTGCGAAGATCCCATAATTGGTCCTTGGAGGATCTCGGTCAAAATACAGGAGAGTCGCCGGAATTTATTACACAAGTGGAGAATGATGCGATCGCCCCGCCGGTTGGCTTCCTGCTCAAACTGGCACGAACGCTGGGTCTGGATCCAGGGACTTTTTTAAGGGAAGAAGAAAGGGCCATGATCCGGGACCAGCGGGCGCAGCAGTTTACCAAGCGCACCCAGGACTATTCCTATGAAACGCTCACGCCTGGGGCGCAAAACGAGCACCTTCGGGCCTTCTTGATTACCATTGAACCAAGACAGGCCCATAAAGCGGTGGCTTACAAGCATGAGGGGGAAGAGTTTATATTTGTTCTTGAAGGGGAGCTGGAGCTGACCCTTGGCACCAAGACCCGACAGTTGAAGCCGCGGGAATCCGTTCGTTTTAATTCCGACATTCCTCACAGACTCAAAAGCCGTTCTGACGAAACCACCCTGTGCCTGGTCGTCTTATACACCCCGTAGATACCCATCGAAAGAGTCAAAATTTTGACAAAATAGGTTCATTAGGAGCTCACGGGTATAGCAACGGCTCCAACCAGCTTTTTGCAGCCACCTGCCTAACTCCCTAAAAAAACGCTATATTTATGGGGGGCAAATATTGGCATATTTAGTGCAGTCCAGAAGTATGTCTCTGATTTGAATAGGAATTTGGATGACCAAAAAACCTACATACAAAGAACTGGAAAGAAAGGTCAAACGCCTGGGAAAAAAGGTCCGTGAACTGCGACGGGCCGAGCGAGACCGCCTGAAACAAGAACGTCTGCAAGGCGTTCTGGAGATGGCCGGCGCGGTATGCCACGAGCTGAATCAACCCATGCAGGTTCTCTGCGCCTATTGCGAGCGGTTCCTGAGGACCGCGGCGGAGGACAATCCCATGGGGGAGCATATAAAGGGAATTGTCGAGAAGATAGACGAAATGGCTCTCATCATCCGAAAGCTGGAGATGATCGCTGCCTACGAGACCAAAACCTACATTGAGGGCAAACGGATCATCGACATCGACAAGGCCTGCCGGGCGGCGTAGAGCCGAGAGCAGATAAGAAGGGTAGTGGGCCGTCTCCATGCCCGCTTTCATATTTGTGGGAGAGTTTCAGGGATAGCAGCGTGTGTCAACAGCCGGCTATTTTGGTATCAACAGGCAAAAACTCGCTCATAAGTGCGCGTAGGGGCAAACCTGATCCAAGCCGTTACAATCAAAGGACTGACAAGAACGACCCGTTTACCCTAACGTTGCAAAAGCCGAGGGTGCTGTAGATGCAAGGCGTCAAGGGTGAGGCTGTAGTGGTTTTACGCCGATCCCTTGATAACGTAGCAGATGCA
>CAYSGJ010000023.1:0-57510 GCA_964430705.1 uncultured Desulfobacterales bacterium
GGCGGCGGCTTTGGCGGATTCGGCGGGGGCTTTGGCGGATTCGGCGGCGGGCTCAGCGGTGGCGGTGGGGCTGGTGGAAGCTTTTGACGGGAGCGAATAATGTCTAAAATACCCAAGAATCCCAAATCCATATTCACCCGTGTCGTTGGTGACTACAAGCGCATTTTCGGAAAGGATCTCGTGTCGGTTATGGTATACGGGAGTGCGGCCGGCAGGGAGTATAAACCGGGAAAATCGGATATCAATTTTATGGTGGTTCTTTCTGAAACGGGAATCAACCGCCTTGACCGGGCACTTGGCGTTGTTGCCGATTGGAAGAAACACAATGTGGCGACCCCTTTGTTTTTGACCGAGGATTATGTTCGGACGTCTTTGGATGTTTTTCCGGTGGAATACCTGAACTTCAAGAACAACCACCAGTTGTTATACGGGAAGGACATCCTTGAGGGGCTGACGTTTGCGTCGGAATGTGTCCGGTTGCAGTGCGAGAGAGAAATCAAGGGCAAACTGCTACTACTTCGGGAGGCTTTCCTTGACACAGGGGGCAAAGCGAAAAGGCTGCGAGGGCTTGTCGGTGAGTCTCTCAAAGCCTTTAGTGCAATTTTTGGCGGGCTTTTATACCTGAACGGACAGCCGTTGCCTGAACGAAAACGCGATGTGGTGCGAAAGATATGTGATACCTTTGGCACGGACAGAGCCCTTTTTGAAGTGCTTTTTGACGTGGAAGAAGAAAAAACCAACCCATCCGAAAAGGAATGGGTTCCCCTTTTTATGGATTACCTCCAACAGATCCAAAGGCTGTGGAGGGCTGTTGATGGTACGGATAAAGATATGGGCGGCCATGCGGCGGCGCATGAGGCGACAAAAAACGGAGAGGTGCCATGACAAAAGGACAAAAGACCGGGCTCATCATCGTTGGGGTTATTGTTCTTGCACTGGCTGTTCCCTTTTTGTATCTAAAGGGGACTTATAACAGCCTTGTGCGAATGGATGAAGGGGTGAAAGGAGCCTGGGCTCAGGTGGAAAACCAATTGCAGCGGCGTTATGACTTGATTCCCAACTACGTGGAAACGGTCAAGGGGTACGCCAAGCATGAACAAGAGGTATTTATCAGAGTGACCGAGGCCCGTTCCAAAGCGGCCGGCGCCGCGACGATGGAAGACAAGATCGGCGCCAATAATGCCCTTTCCTCCGCCCTGGCCAGGCTGTTGGTGGTGGTGGAAAGGTATCCTGAACTGAAGGCGAACACGAATTTTATCCGCCTGCAGGATGAACTGGCCGGGACGGAAAATAGAATCGCCGTTGAGCGTCGTCGTTTTAACGAGACCGTCAAGGCATACAATACCAAGATCAGGAGTTTTCCCACGAACGTTATTGCCGGCATATTCGGATTTGAAAAGGCTGCTTTTTTTGAAGTGCCCAAAGACAGGCAACAGGTGCCGCAGGTCGCGTTTTGATGTGGCGGCGCTTTGCCCGGATCGTTTTGGGCCTCAGCCTTGTATGCCGCAGATCAGGCCTGGAATCTTAGAAGCGCAGACTATCGGAGTGCAGGAGACATGATGAAAAAAGACGAAACGATCTTGTTGGATCATGGCAGCGGAGGCAGAGCCTCTCACGAATTGGTGACCCAGGTGTTTCTGCCGGAGTTTAAGAACGCACTGTTGGAGAGCCTGGAGGACAGCGCTGTGTTCGAAATAGGAGATGCCAGGTTGGCATTTTCAACGGACTCCTATACGGTGGACCCGATTTTTTTCCCGGGTGGCGACATTGGAAGTCTGGCTGTCCATGGCACGGTGAACGATGTGTCCATGAGAGGGGCAAAGCCCCTGTATCTCAGCGTGGGTTATATTATTGAAGAAGGGTTTCCCATGAAAGACCTGGAGCGTATTATCAGTTCGATGAAAGAGGCCGCTGAGGCTGCCGGAGTCCAGATTGTCGCAGGGGATACCAAAGTGGTAAACCGTGGGTGTGCGGACAAAATCTTTATTAACACCGCAGGGATTGGCGTGGTCAAAAAAGACGTGGACATTTCCGGCAAGAACGCCAAGGTCGGCGATGCCGTCTTGGTAAGCGGCACCATGGGGGATCATGGCGTTACCATCCTGTCCATGCGGGAAGGGCTTACTTTCGAGGCTCCCATCCAAAGCGATTCCGCTCCTTTAAACGGGCTGGTCGAAGCAATGATGGCGGCCAGTCAGGGTATCCGTGTTATGCGCGATCCCACGAGGGGTGGTTTGGCCACAACACTCAACGAGATCGCCCTTCAATCGAAAGTGGGTATCGAATTGGTCGAAGACCGGATTCCCCTGCGAGAGGGTGTTGAGGGGGCCTGCGAGCTGCTGGGTCTTGACCCTCTTTATCTGGCCAACGAGGGAAAGTTGATAGCCGTAGTCGCTCCGGAGGATTCTGAGAAGGTCTTGGCTTGTATGAAGGCGAATCCTTATGGGCGCGATGCCGCGGTCATCGGACGGATCGTTGCGGACAATCCCGGTCGGGTTTTTATGAAAACGGTCATCGGGGGCACACGGATCCTGGATATGTTGGCGGGAGAACAGTTGCCCCGGATTTGTTAATCGGGTTGTGAGAGGATGCATTCCATGGACAAAACCCGGACGTTAAGGACGGCTCCGAGAAAAGCGGCTGTGCCTTACGGAAGAGGCGTTTGCAGCGATTCAAGTTCAAGGGGATGTAAAATGTCTGAGGTTTCTGTGCATGCTCAGGGTTGCTTATTCTTGATGGTCTTAAAAAAAATACAATAACCGAATAGTTCTGTGGAATTTATCGCGGATCTTCACATCCACTCCTATCTTTCGCGGGCTACAGCCAAGAACCTGAATCTGGAGTACCTGAATCTTTGGGCGAAAATCAAAGGGATCACTGTCCTGGGCACCGGAGATTTTACGCATCCCCGGTGGTTTTCCGAGCTTTCCGAAAAGCTGGAACCTGCCGAAGAAGGGCTCTTTGGCCTTAAGCCGGAATTTGAGGCCGAAACAGCATCTATGGTGCCGGCCGGTTGTTTTGGGCCCGTGCGGTTTGTTCTTAGTGTAGAGATCAGCAGTATTTATAAAAAGGACGGTAAGATCAGAAAGGTTCACAATGTCGTCCTGGCGCCCAGCCTGGATGCTGCGAAAAAGATCAATCAACAGCTCGACAAGGTCGGCAATATTGCCTCTGACGGCAGGCCTATTCTGGGTCTTGATTCCAAGGCATTGCTGGAAATCGTTCTGGATGTTTCCCCGGATGCCGTCCTGATTCCGGCCCACATTTGGACTCCCTGGTTCTCCGTGCTGGGGGCAAAATCAGGCTTTGATTCTATTGAGGCCTGTTTTGAGGAGCTTACGCCCTACGTTTTTGCAGTAGAAACAGGGCTTTCTTCTGATCCCGCCATGAACCGGCGTGTCTCGTTCCTTGACGGACTGACCCTGGTATCCAATTCTGATGCCCATTCTCCGGCCAATCTGGGCAGGGAAGCGAATGTTTTTGATACCGAGCTGTCTTATTTTTCCATGATGGAGGCCTTGAAAGGTGGGCATTCGAAGGGATTTCTTGGTACTTTGGAGTATTTTGCCGAGGAAGGCAAATATCATCATGATGGTCACCGAAAGTGTGGCGTGAGGCTCTCTCCTGCTGAAACCAAGCACAATCAGGGGCTGTGTCCCGTGTGTGGTAAGCCGGTCACCATCGGTGTGATGTATCGTGTGGAAGAGCTGTCGGACCGGAGGTCAGGGGAAAAAACGGCAGAGGTCCGACCTTACAAAAACCTGTTGCCGCTGGCGGATGTGTTGTCAGAGGTTTTGCAGGCAGGACCCAAAAGCAAACGGGTAGGCACGGCCTATCGTGAACTTGTCGAAAGGATCGGTCCGGAATTAGAAATCCTGAGACATACCCCCTTGGCCGTTCTTGATGAGGCGGGCATTGCCCTTCTTGCCGAGGCGATCGGGCGCATGAGAGAAAACCGTGTCCGAATTGCGCCGGGATATGATGGCGAGTTCGGCGCCGCGTGTCTTTTTACTTCTGAAGAACGTCAGGATCTCCTGGAACGGAAACGCTTTCTCCCATGCTCGGGCTGACGATGAGGTTTTCCAGTCGCATGGGGAGTTCTTCGACTCTCTGAACCGATCCTTCAGAACGGATTATGCCGGGGCGATGGCTCGCCCGGCCCTTGAAAAAGAATCGGATCCGTATGATCATATGGTCGCCGTGACACCTTTTTTGGTTGAGGTTTTGATATGGAAGAAAAATTGGTAGAGACAGTGGCGCTTGATAATGGTTTGACTCTGGAGATTTGTGATCGCTCCCGACGGGTGGCTGGAGATCGATGGCTGGTTTTTTTTGTAGCCCGGATAAACGTTCCTGTTCAGCCGGGGTTTTTTGATGAAGCATCAGCCGGGATATCTTTGCATGTCGTGCGCAATTCCGTGGGCGGCCATGCTTGCTATGTCCGTGAGAAAAAATCCAATTTTGTGGATGAAAACGAGCGGGACAAGGAGTTCGAGAAACTGAAAAACGATTTTTTGGAAACGAACCTTGCCTACTTGTCCAATCCCGGTTTCCCAGGCAAAATGATCCTCCGGGCCTATAATGAATCTTTGGGAGCAGCCGTTCGCTGGAAGCCTCAGTAATTGGTTTGCCGCACGGGTTGTCTTTTCCCGGGTGCTTAAAAAAACAGCCGGCAAACCCGGCGGCAGGCGCCTGAGAACCGATATGTTGGTTGGGTCGTAGTCAAGAGGGGAGACAGGCGATCGTGAAAGCAAAAAACAAGGAAGGCACGAAAGCCGCGTTATTCGCCTTTGCCCCGAAGCCCTGCGTATCGGTCGTCGCCCAGTGCATCCAGGATGATTTTAAGCCTGTCTGCCACGGGCATGACGTTGATGCGTTGCACCGCATATCCAAGCTCCCTGTAGCCCATTTCCAGGGCGCGTTCCAATTCGGCCGCTGTTGCACTTTCCTCGATTCTTACGTGATCTTTTTGGAAGGGGAGCCGATCCAATAAAAAGACTTTCCGATAGTGGTCCGGGCGGCTTTTTGCCCAGGCGATCGCAGGATCCAGGCCGGATATTTTGAAGTAAGCAATGCTGTCTGGAACGCCTCTGTCCAAAAAAATCACCTCGTTTTTTGCAAGCCTTGCTTCAAGAGCGATTTTGGCTTCAAGGATACGGTTTTCAAATGATTTTTTGTCGGCTCTGATCTGTTGGAGTGTTCGGCCCCGGGCCAGTTCCGATTCAATAATGGTTCTGGCAACTTCATGGACGACATGATACCCGGTTTTTTCAAGTTCCGCTAAAAGAGTGGTTTTGCCGGATGAGGGCGCCCCTGTGATGACGTACCAATGTGTTGCCGTCATAATGTCTCCCGCCAGGCTGAAAAAGGCTCTTGCGTATTCCGGAAATGAATAAAAGATCCGACCGTTTTGATCAAGTTCGTTCGGATGGCGCTCTTAGTGCCCCCGCAGAGGGATTCTAGGCGCACATTTTGCAAATTTGCAAATAAGAAATCGTGAATTGCACCGCTCTGTTGATTCTGGTATATTCAAGATTTTGAGAACCTTCGAACTCAATACAACTTCAATGCTTCAAAGGGCTAAACCGTCACCAAGGTTTAAACGCATTGTCGGAAAGGAGCAAGACCATGCCTTTATTTGAATTCCGTTGTTTGAAGTGCAATGATCTCTTTGAAATTCTTGTCATGGGCAAGCAAGACGAACTGGACATGCGATGTCCTCACTGTGCGTCTGAAGATTTTGAACGGGTGATGAGCAATACAACCTATGCCATGGGTGGCGGCACGGGGCAGGCGACAAGGCCGGCCGTTCAATCCAGACAGTGTGGCGCCGGCAGTTGCACTACGGTGACCTTGCCCGGCCATGCCAAGGATTGATGAGGATGATGTCTTCGCGTATTTATGGGCGCGCAAGACTGGTTTGACAATTTTACGTCTGCGTGTTATCTTATTGAGAAATATTTTCAATAACGGGGTGGCGTTATGGAATCCGTTCACCAGCAAGAACAAAAACAGTTTTTTCGTCTTTTTGAAAGAGAGGGCATTGACGATATTGACCGAAGGGTGGCTATCCTGGACGTGTTTCTCAGTATCGAAGGGCATATCAGCTTCAATGGCTTGATGGATGCGCTAGACAAAGAAGGGCACGACTTTGAACCTGATTTCGTAAAGGAAACACTTAACCTGCTGTGCCGTTATGGGTTTGCTTCAAAAAAGCAGTTTAAAGGACAACCGACACTCTACGAGCACCGGCAGTTGGGTTCCCACCACGACCATCTTATCTGTACCAAGTGCGATAAAATAGTTGAATTTGAAAATCAACAAATGGAAAACATGCAATTGGAGATAGCCGCACTTCACGGCTTCCATGTGCTTCAGCACAGGATGGAAATCTATGGATTGTGTGGTGACTGCCTCAAAGAACGGGTCTCATTGATGCCGTTGTCTCAAGCTCAGGAAGGTGAGGGGGGCATCATCCAGGAGCTGATGGGCGGCTCTGGTGCTCAGCTTCGATTGGCGACCTTGGGACTGCGCAAGGGCGATTACGTCGAGGTTATTACCAACAACGGCCTTGGACAGCTTGTTTTGGCCGTCAATGCAACACGTCTGGCCATGGGCCGCGGGGTGGCAAAAAAAATTTTAGTCAAACCGAATGGATCCCGCAGGTGCGCGCCATGAAACTGAGTGAACTGAAAGAAGGCCAGAGGGCCAACGTGGTGCGAGTGGGAGGACAGGGTCCCTTCCGACAAAGGCTTCTTGAGATGGGTTTTTTGCGTGGTACGGAAGTATACGTGGAAAAATACGCTCCCCTTAAAGATCCTATTGAACTCATCCTCAAAGGCTATCACGTCTCTCTTCGTGTGGAGGAGGCTTCCCGCGTGGAGGTTCAAGGCGTTCGAAACGGAGGCGTGTGACGGATGTCTTCCAAGTTTCTGACGGTAGCCCTTGCAGGAAACCCCAATTCCGGCAAAAGTACCATATTCAATAACCTTACGGGTACCCGACAGAAGACGGGTAACTGGCCCGGCGTGACTGTGGAGAAAAAGGAAGGCCGGGTCAAAACCAATGGTTACACGCTGACCATCGTGGACCTTCCCGGCACCTACAGCCTGACCGCCTACTCCATTGAAGAAATTGTTGCTCGGAATTTTATCCTGGATGAAAAGCCTGATGTGGTGGTGGCCATTATTGATGCCTCGAACCTGGAACGTAACCTTTATCTTGCTACGCAACTTCGTGAATTGGACACCAAGGTCATCTACGTGCTCAACATGGCTGACATTGCCTCAGAGCGCGGCGTCAGGATAGACGGCGAAAAGCTTTCGGAGCTACTCGATGTCCCCGTTGTTTTTGCTGTGGGCAATGCCAACCAGGGCACGGAAGAACTCTTCAGGGCGATCATTTCTGTGGCTGAATCGCATGTGGAGCTTCCCCGCACTACGCGGAGGGTCTATTACGGTCAAGATATCGAAAGGGCCATTGCGGATCTGTCTGCGGTCATTGAAGAGCGGGTCGGCGACAGCCTGCCCTTTAATGTCCGTTGGATCGCGGTGAAGCTCCTGGAAAATGACAAGATCGTCAAAGAACGCGTGGCCCGATTGGAAGGCGCCCACGGGCAAGTGATACTCCGGGAAGCGGAAAAAAATCGGCGCAAGGTCCGGGAATTCTTCGATGATGAACCCGAGATCGTCATGACGGACCAGCGTTACGGGTTCATTGCCGGCATCGTGAAGGAAGTAGTCAAAACGGTTTCCACCCACCGCGTGGATGTTTCCCGACAAGTGGACCAGATTCTGACTAATCGCGTGCTCGGGCTTCCTGTTTTTGTTTTCTTTATCTGGGCGATGTTCCAGCTTACCTTTACTCTGGGTTCTTATCCGATGGACTGGATTGATTCCGGCGTTGGGTGGATAAGTGAAGCGGCGGGAAGGCTCTTGCCGCAGGGTATGTTTCGCGACCTGATGGTTGACGGAGTTATCGCCGGAGTCGGCAGTATTGCAGTGTTTTTTCCCAACATACTCATTTTGTTCTTCTGCATTGCGATTTTCGAAGACACAGGCTACATGGCTCGAGCAGCCTTCCTGATGGATAAGGTAATGCATCTTATCGGACTTCACGGCAAGTCTTTTATCCCCATGCTCATGGGCTTTGGTTGCAATGTGCCTGCCATCATGGCCACGAGAACCCTGGAAAGTAAAAAAGATCGTATCCTGACTATCCTCATCAATCCCCTTATATCCTGTTCCGCCAGGCTTCCCGTCTATATTTTGCTGGCCGGGACTTTCTTCGGTGCCGGGGCCGGCAACGCCATTTTTTCCATCTATGCCCTGGGAATAGTGTTGGCGATCGCTATGGGGCGGCTGTTTCGTTCCACGTTGCTCAAAGGAGAGGTGGCCCCTTTTGTGATGGAACTGCCACCCTACCGGGTGCCCATGATCAAGGGATTGATGATTCACATGTGGGATCGCAGCAAGATATTTTTAAAAAAAATGGGCGGCATCATCCTGGTTGGTTCGGTGGTTATCTGGTTTCTCAGCGCTTTTCCGAGACAAATCGAATATTCAAGGGACTATGCATTGGACCAGGCGGTTTTGATGAGCCGATATTCCATGTCCATGGCGGAAGCCCAAGGCGGTGACCTGGAAAGATTGGCTGAAAGTCGAGATTTGGCGTTGTCTTCTTTATCGGCGGAAATGGCTAGGGAGCGGGTGGAAAAATCTTATTTGGGGCGCCTGGGGAAACTCCTTGCGCCGGTTTTCGCGCCTATCGGCATGGACTGGCGGGGCAGCGTGGCGGTGATTTCCGGCTTTGTCGCCAAGGAAATCGTAGTCAGCACCATGGGGGTTCTGTATGCCGTGGGTGATGACGCCGACGAGAAAAATGAAGCGCTCCGGCGCGCCTTGAAGAGCTCGGGCATGACTTCTCTTTCCGCCTATGCCATGATGGCCTTCGTCCTTATTTATATTCCATGTCTTGCCACGGTCTCTGTTATTAGGCGGGAGACCAATTCCCGTAAGTGGACGGCTTTCAGCGTGACCTACAGTTTTGCCCTTGCCTGGATTGTGGCCTTCGTCATCTTTCAAGGGGGAAGGCTTATCGGCCTGGGATAGCGCCTTCGGGGCCCCGCCCAAACCCACCGACAGTTTATTTTTACGGTTTTTTTTGTTGGTGTTACCTGAATTACGTTCGTACGACGATGTATCCACCGCCTGGCCGGCTATCTCAAATCAGAAAACTTCCTTGCCGGGAGGGGACGCATCAATCTCCGGCGAACGCTACAGACCGTGGATCCCGGCCGGGTCGCCTGCTGCAGCAGTTTTTCTGTTTGCTTGGCGCTGAATCGGCTTGAAAGAGGATTTTTTCGGGATGGCTCCAAGGCTTGACAATGCCGTCTGGAAAAGGCTAAGTATAATATAAGAGTTCATCCGGTTGACACCAAAACACCCGACTTTGTGGAGGATTGAAGGAGTACGCTTTAACCGGGTGAAACATAATAGCTCTGTACCAGAACGATTATACTGGAGAGGAGGAACAACTATGCGCCATCGAAGTGTTGTCACCGATTTTTGTGCGCAGGAATACATGCCTAAAGTCGATCCGTCTGCGTGCATTCACCCTATGGCGGCCGTTATCGGCCATGTGTTTATCGGAAAACGGGTGATGGTCTCCCCATTCGCATCCGTCCGCGGTGACGAAGGTCAGCCCCTCTTTGTGGGGGACGAGTCGAATGTGCAAGACGGTGTGATCATCCATGCACTTGAGACGGAACACAATGGTCATCCCGTTGAAAAAAACCGGGTGACTGTTGAAGGTAAGGATTATGCTGTGTATATTGGAAAGCGGGTGTCCCTGGCGCATCAGGTACAGATTCATGGCCCGGCTTTGGTGGGAGATGACACCTTTGTGGGGATGCAGGCGCTGGTATTTAAAGCAAAGGTTGGAAAGGGCTGTGTCATTGAGCCCGGATGCACCGTCGCGCTGGTTACCATTGCGGATGGACGCTACGTTCCCGCAGGAACCGTGTTGAGAGACCAAGGTGCTGCCGACAGCTTGCCTGTCATTACCGAGAAGTATCCTTTCAAGGATATGAACAAAGGAGTCGTGCATGTGAACACCTGCCTTGCCGATGGATACAACAAAATCGACTTGACATAGGTAGCGGCGATGATGTCCCGTTTTACAATGGCAGACACAGGGGTTCCCCAAACATATAGCCACACCTCCATGGTGTGGCTATATGTATGGTTATATCCTGCTATTTCTGTCACAAGGTCTGAAAAATAGCGCAATAAATCATTCCAGCCATTTTTTTACCTTTTCAGGATTTTCCTTGACCCAACGCTTGGCGGATTCGTACGGGGCGGATCCTTCTGCATTCCAACCCTGAACCTTTCCTATGTCGGCAAGGGTCCAATGGAAATTGTCCAAAAATTGATAGACCTCCGGCATGTCTTTATCGAGCCCTTTCCGCACCACGGTTGCAATGTGCTCGGCGCCTCCGAAAATGCCCTTAGGATCTTCCAGATATTTCAAGTCCCATTTCGCAAATTTCCAATGAGGCGTCCAACCTGTAACCACGACCCAGTCTTTATTTTTTATGTTGTCTTTCAGGACGGCCGTCATAATAGCACCGGTGCCCTCCATGAGTTGAAATTCATCCAGTTTGTATTCCTCCATGGCTTTTTCTGTTTTGCTCATTAACCCGGCGCCGGGGTCGATTCCGATGATTTTGTTTCCGAACTTATCTGCAACGGCATTCATCTCATTAATGGAATCAATCGTCACATAGGTGGGAACCACCAAACCGATTCCGGCACCATCGAGATTCGGTCCGAGGTTCTCGACCTTTTCACCGACCTTTTTCAAATAGTGTCCGTGCGTTATAGGCAACCAAGCGGTCGTCATGCCGTCCACATCCCCTGAGGCCAAGGCCTGCCACATAGCGGCGGCGCTTACGGGAGTCAGCTCTACTTTGTATCCCAGTTTCTCCTGCAAAACGGCTTTAACCACATTGGCACTTGCCGTGGCGCAGGACCATTCCACATAAGCAATTTCGACTTTTCCTTTTTCTGCAAATGCATTTGACGTTATCCCGGCAAATACCAAAGTTAGTGCCAATACAGAAACCAATACCGCATTTTTCATGTCAACAATCCTCCTTTGTTTTATGTTGGATCACGTTAGGTGTCTGGAAAACTCCAGACACAGAAATTATTGAAATCCCCTTCCTTCCTCGAATTTTCGACAAGGGTCCGGTCAGTTCGTTTTTTGCTTCTCGCCGTACTTTTGCATGATCCGGTCAAGTATGATGGCTACGATGACGATGCCTATGCCGGCCTCAAACCCTTTGTCCGGTTCCAAGCGCTGAATGGCCTTCCAGACCTCTCCCCCAAGTCCTTTGGCCCCGATCATAGCTGCAATGACGACCATGCTAAGGGCTAGCATGATGGTTTGATTAATGCCTGCCATGATAGTCGGGGTAGCAATAGGAATTTGAAGCTTGAATAGCTTCTGTGACTTAGTGCTGCCGAAGGAATCCGCCGCCTCCACGAGTTCTTTGGGGACCTGTTTGATCCCCAGACAGGTCAGCCGAATGGCGGGGGGCATGGAAAATATGACCGTCGAAAAAATGGCTGCAACAGGACCCAGACCGAAAAAAGGAATTGCGGGAATCAGGTATACAAATGCCGGCATTGTTTGCATAAAATCGAGTATGGGCATCACTATTCTGTAAAAAATATTGCTCAACGCAGCCATGATCCCCAGGGGAAGTCCCAACGAGATGGCGAATAATGTCGATATCAGGACCAGGGCAATCGTACTGACCGTTGGGGCCCACAGGCCCATGTTCCATATCAAAGCCAGTCCGATCACCGAAAAGAGAGCAATCCCCTTTTTTTTGGTTAAAAACCACGCCAGGGCACTGAAAAACAGGATAAGCAGCCAAGGGGGGAAAAACATCATGACCGCCACGAGAATCTCAATACCGCTTTCCGTAAATTCGGAAAACGCTTTGGTAGCGAAGGAAAAATTATCGACAAGAAACTCAATGAGAATTTCAATCGACCTGCCAATCGGTATTTTATAGCTGTCCATTACGATGTCCCCCTGCTTGTATTCCTTCAGAAAGTCCTGCCAGAAGCGAGCCCCTGATAATGACTCCAAGTAGCCTGTTTTGTTCATTTACCACGGGAAGCGGATAATTGAGATCCGCCAGGATTGGGAAAATCTCAATAGCCGGCGTATCCGGCGTTACCTTGCGAATGTTTCTGTTGACGATATTTTCAAGGGTTTTTTCGCCCCGCTTGATCGCCTTGGCGGCATCATCGGCTGAAACCACACCTTCCAACATCCGATCCTTTCGAACAAAGATGCTCGAAATTTCAGCATGCTTCATTTTATGTAAAGCCGCTTTCGGCCCATCCGTATGGTAATAGGCCATTTCTCTGGGTTTGATCATGACGGCTTCGGCGGTTATGATTCTCGACATGTCTACGTCTTCAACAAATTTTGCGACATAATCATTAGCCGGATTAGTCAGTATCTCCTCGGCTGTTCCCTGTTGGACGATACCGCCGTCTTTCATAAGGACGATTCTGTCGCCAAGCTTGAGTGCTTCGTCCAGGTCATGGCTTATAAAAACAATGGTCTTTTGCATTTTGTCCTGTAAACCGACGAGCTCATCTTGCATATCTCTTCGGATGAGCGGGTCCAGTGCGCTAAAGGCCTCATCCATAAGCATGATATCGGCATCGAGGGCCAGTGCGCGGGCCAAGCCAACCCGTTGCTGCATCCCCCCGCTGAGTTGAGAAGGATAGGACGTGTCCCACCCCTTGAGTCCTACTTGCTCCAGTGCCTGTAGAGATTTGTGTTTCCGCTCTTCCGGATCTATCTTCTGAATTTCCAAACCATATTCAACGTTCTGTAAAACAGTACGATGAGGAAAAAGGGCGAAATTTTGAAATACCATTCCGAAATGGTTTTGCCTAAACTTACGCAAGGCCTCTATTGATAAGGTTGTCACATCCACCCCATTGACAATCACCTGGCCAGAGGTAGGCTCAATGAGGCGATTAATGCAACGCACCAGGGTGGATTTCCCGCTTCCGGACAGCCCCATGATGACCACGATTTCTCCTTCATCAACATGAAAGGAGGCTCCTGAAATGCCGACGCCGTGGTTCATCTTTTCCATAATCTCATCTTTCGTATATCCTTCTTTTATGAGTTCCATGGCCTTTTCCGGGTGGGGACCAAATATTTTATACAGGTTTCGAACTTCAATCTTGTGTTCCACTATTCCCCCTTTTATTCACGTAAACCATCGTTTTTTCCCCAAGCCGACATGGCGGAAAAACAGATTGCCCTTGCAAGGGCGATAGTTTCACATAAAATAATATCAGTACAATGCAATACCCTATGCACACAGGCTTGTCAACTTGTCGTTCCTTCGTTTCGGCGAGAGAAACCCCTTCTTCTCGGTGTGGATAGTTACATGAAAACAGAAAGTTTTTCTCGTCGGCCTTAATCGTGGTCTGGTATGTGGGCGCCGGGGAGTCAGGCAGGATTATTCAACCGGCAGGTCCTGGACATCCAATGCGCGGGTAAGGATTGACAAGCTTTTTAAGATACCCTTCAAATCTTTCTCTGGAAGCTCTTTCAATGCATCAAGGATTTTTTGTTGGATCGGCGGCGGCGCCTTATGCGCGAGTTTGATGCCGGCATCGGTCAGCTCGATGTTAATCACACGTCGGTCGGAAGAGCTTCTTGATCTTACCACAAGGCCTTTGATTTCAAGACGATCGACAATGCCGGTGACGGTGCTGGATTTAACCATAATGAGTTTGGCAATTTGGGAAGGAGGCATCCGACCATTTTCGTGCAATGCGAGCAAACAGTTGAGCTGCGCGGCGGTAATTGCATAGTTTTTGTGCAGTTCTTTGGTGTAAAGCTCTTTGGCTTGAATCATCCGTCGGATCTGATGAATGATTTGCTTTACTAGATCCGGCGGCGTGTCTATCGTGCCCGGCATGCGCGCTTTAGTATTTTTTTTTTGCATTGTCCTGGTAGCAGCATTGCGTCTGTGAAATTTTTATTTTTTGATTCTTATCACGATAGATCGGCCCGGGCAATAACATAACAAAAGGATCTTACCCCGAGTTTTGACAAAAACCGGTTCTTTCTGTATTATTTTGAACTAAACTCATTTCAATTAAAACAATAACATAATTCGCGAAGCCCTGCAAACCGCAGAAGCACCGGGGCGTCCAATGTCATTTTCGTAGGACATGACAGGAGGAAGGAGAAAAAGATGCAAGACAAAAAGAGGCTGCATCCGGGCATAATGAAGCTGAAAGAACACTTAAGGAAGGGAAAAATATCGCGCCGGGAATTCATCCGATACGCCACCTTGCTGGGCATGTCGTTCTTTGGCGCTATCGCCATGGCGGGGTTTTCCTTGCCCGGCAGCGCCTCGGCGGGAAAGGTTCGGCGAGGAGGCATCCTAAGGGTGGCTACGGGCATCCAGAAAGTCACTCACCCAGCGCAGTTTTCGTGGGTTGAACCCACCAACATCCTGCGGCAAGTGGCCGAGTATCTGACCTACACGGACAAGGATAATATCACCCACCCGTATCTATTGGAAAACTGGAAGGCCGGAAAAGACCTCAAGACCTGGACGCTCAATATTCGTAAGGCGATCAAATTCAATAACGGCGACGAACTCGATGCCGCCGACGTGGTTTTCTCTATGAACCAATGGCTGAACAAGGACGTGGGTTCTTCGCTGTTGGGGATGATGGGCGGCTATTTGGATCCGAGCGGAATCGAAAAATCCGGATCTCACCAGGTTAAGCTTCATCTTAAAAAACCCGAAATTGCGGTTCCTGAACACTTGTTTCACTATCCAGCCATGATTTTAAACCACAAGACATTTGAAGGCGATTTTGTCAAGGCGCCTCATGGTACAGGTCCATACACGCTTGAACTCTATCGGGAAAGCGAAAGGGCCGTGCTCAAGCGGCGCAATGATTACTGGCAGAAAGGCGCGGATGGGAAACCACTGCCATATATGGACGGTATGCAGTTCGTGGACATGGGCGACGAGATGTCGCCGCGTATCGCTGCCCTCCAGGCGGGTGAAATCGATATGATTGATTTGGCTACAACAGGCGGGACGGCTGCGTACAAGGCTCTTAAAGATAATTCGCGGGTCAAAATCAAACCTATCGGCACCGCGCAAGCGCGGGTATTGCGAATGCGGGTTGATCTGAAGCCCTGGAACGACAACAGGGTACGTATGGCCCTGAAGTTGTGCCAGCACCGGGAAAAGATTCTGGGTCTTGCCTACTTCGGCCAAGGCCTGCTGGGTCATGACTTTCATGTCTGCCCCAAACATCCGGAATACTGCGAAAAACCGGTTCCCAGGTATAATCCGAAGAAAGCCAAACAACTGCTCAAGGAAGCCGGCTATCCCAAAGGGCTCAAGGTAAACCTTGCCGTCGGTTCCGAATGGACGGACGTGGTGCGTTACGCCGAAATTCTGAAGCAGGACGCCGCACCAGCAGGGTTCAACGTGACACTCAAGACGATGCCTACAAGCCAGTACTGGGAAAAATGGACTGAGGTGCCCTTGGGGATAACTCCGTGGACCCACCGGCCTCTCGGCACGATGGTTCTCAACCTGGCCTATGTGAACGACGAAAAAGGCAACCCCGTGCCTTGGAATGAGACCAACTGGTCTGATCCGGAATTCAGCAAGTTGATTGAAGAGGCCAACGGCACGTTGGACGTCGACAGGCGGCGAGAGATTTTTTGCAGGCTTGAGCAGATTCAGTGGGAAACAGGGTCTGTCGGTATAGCCTGGTGGCAGAACAACTGGCAAATTATTGCTGATCGTGTCCGGGACTCCGAGCCCCATCCCACAGGGTATATGCTTTTCAACGAGGTTTGGTTGGCGCAGAGATAATTCCAAAATGGATCTTTACTTGGTTCCGGCTTGGCCGGGTTAGGATAAACCCATGGCCAAGTTTATTGTCCGACGGGTTCTGCTGCTTTTGATTACCATGCTTCTGGTGTCAATGGCGGTTTTTCTGATTGCTGAATCCTCTCCGGGCAATGTGGCTAAAAATGTTTTGGGCCCCTTCATCACGCCTGAGCAGGAGCAGTCCTTCCTGTCTCAGATGGGATTAGACGAGCCGGTATACGTGCGCTATTTCTACTGGTTGCTCGGCAGTGATTGGGTGGCTGAAAATAAAGTGGGGCTTCCGCTTCGGCGAATTACCACCGAAGAAGGTTTTGTGGAGTGGTGGGCCGTTCGGGAAGACGGCGTACCGGTGCGTTGGAGGCTTCAAGGCGACGACCTCATTGCAACCGCAAAGCTTCCCGGCTCCGGAATTTCCGCTGAATACACCGACAATGAGCGCTGGAAGGCCAAGGCTGGAAGCACAAAGTATTTCTGGGGCGTCGACACCGGCAATCACGCGGTGCGATGGGAAAAAGGGACGGATGTCAAGGTCTGGTCGTTCGTGGTAGGTACCGGTTGGATGGAGGCTTCCGGCGGCCCTGTGGCATATGTCCCGTTGAAAAAAGGATTCATCCGGGGAGATCCGGGTGTTTCCCTGCGTACCGGCCGACCGGTGGCCAAAACGATTTTCATTCGATTGCGCAACTCTCTGGTTCTGGCCGGTGTCGCTTTTGTCATCGTCATGCCTCTGGCTCTCTTGCTGGGAGTAATAGCCGGGCTAAAGGAAGGATCGTTGCGGGACCGCTTTCTTTCCATAGGCGGGATGATCTTTTCCGTGATTCCGGAATTTGCCACGGGTATATTTCTGATTCTTATCATGGCTGTATGGCTTCAACTGGTGCCTGGGGCCACCGTGTTTGGTGACAAGGCGCCGTGGGAACGCCCTGACATGTTGGTCCTGCCGGTGTTGACTCTCACACTCATTGAACTGGGATATATCCTCAGAATTACAAGGGCCAGCATGGTGGAAGTCATGAAGTCCGCATACATCCGGACGGCCTATCTGAAGGGATTGCCGTGCCGGCGGGTTGTTTTTAAACATGCTGTTCGCAATGCCCTTATGGCCCCTATTACCGTGATCATGCTGCACGTCAACTGGCTGATGGGAGGCATCGTCATCGTTGAGGTGGTCTTCGGCTATCCCGGTCTCGGCAAATACCTACTGGACTCGGCCTTGTTCAAGGACATCAACGCGCTGGAGGCCGGCGCCATGATCCTAGTGGCGCTGGCCGTGGGCACCCAGTTGGTGGCCGATATCATCTACACATTTCTGAATCCACGAATTCGCTATGTTTGACGGGCAAAGGATAACCGATGCTTTAATGAACCTGAACCGTTGAAAGAAGTAAAAATGATAGATGGCCGCAGTATTGCTGCAACCCCCAAAGATATCATTGACGACCCGGAGGTCATCGCGCGGTACGGCTTTTTTAAGCGCTTCCGGGAGGGGTTTTCGGCCCTCCGTGCATCCAAGACCGCCACGGTCGGACTGATCATTGTCGTGTTCTGGATTTTTGTAGCGGTTTTTGCGCCGTTTCTGACAGATTACACGCCATTTGAACAGGACTGGAAGGCGCCCAATGAAGGGCCGTCCAAGGCACACATCCTGGGTACCGATGAACTTGGCAGAGATTTGTGGTCCCGCCTGGTTTACGGCGCTCGGGTGGTTCTGGTCATTCTGCCCATTTCGGAGAACTTCTGGATTCCCGGTGGAACAGCGCTATGGGGCGTCATCATGGCTCTTTTGCTCGGCACGGTCCTGGGTTTGGTCAGCGGTTATTACGGCGGCTGGGTCGATGAGATCACTATGCGTTTGTTGGACGCCATGATGGCGGTTCCGATCATCCTTCTTTACTTGATTATTATGGCGGCGCTTGGTGCGTCGGCCGTCAACGTGGTTATTGCCATGGCTATTGTCGGTACACCCGGTATTGCTCGACTTATTCGCAGTCTCACCCTCGATATCCGTACCAGGGAATTCATCTGTGCGGCTGAAACGCGAGGAGAAAATTCCTGGTACATCATGTTTGTCGAAATCTTGCCGAATGCCCGCGGGCCAATTATTGTTGATGCCATGATGCGGGTCGGATACGCTATTTTTGCCATGGGAACCCTGGGCTTTTTGGGGCTGGGATTACCGCCTCCGTCGCCCGACTGGGGAAGCATGGTAGCCAAAGGACGTGAGTTCATTCTAGCCGGCAGCCCATGGGCGTGCCTGTGGCCGTCGATAGCCATCGCGTCGCTGGTTGTGGGGCTCAACCTTTTGGCTGATGGGCTCCGGGAGGAATCCATGCGGTATCAGTAATGAAATCCGTGGACGTTTGTATAAAGTCGTTTATGAGTAAAAGACCTAGCTCTGGGACCGAACCGGTACTTGATGTCGAGCATCTAAGTATTGCTTATAAAACCCGCAAAGGGGACGTGCAAGCGGTTCGAGATGTCACGTTTAAGGTGAGGCAGGGCGAGGCTATCGGGCTGGTGGGAGAATCCGGTTGTGGAAAGAGCACCATCGCATTCGGTATAGTCAACTTCCTTGGAGCCAACGGCAAAATCACCGGTGGAAGTATCCGTTTCCAGGGTAAGGAGCTGGCCGGCCGATCTCAGGCGGAACTCAACTCTATACGGGGAAATCGGATCTCGATGGTGTTTCAGAATCCCATGGAGGCCCTCAATCCCTCCGTTCGAGTGGGAGATCAGCTTATGGAGGTGTTGACCTGCCATCAGCAGATATCGCATCGGGAGGCCCGGGAGTGCTCTGTTGAAATGCTCCGCCGGGTCAATATGCCTGATCCTGAAGACGTCATGGTTCGTTATACCCACCAAATTTCCGGCGGACAGCAACAGCGAATCGTCATTGCGATGGCGATGCTCAACAATCCCGACTTGCTGATCTTAGATGAACCGACCACGGCTCTCGATGTGACCGTAGAGGCGGCGGTACTTGACCTGATTGAGGCGTTAAAAACCGATTTTCACACAGCCAATATTTTCATCACTCACAACCTGGGCGTGGTGGCCGGGGTCAGCGACCAAATCTGCGTAATGTATGCCGGACAGATGGTGGAAAAAGGGCCGGTAAACGACATTTTTCTTCGACCTTGCCATCCGTACACGCGGGGGTTGATGGCCGCCGTTCCCACGCTCGGGGACGGTAAAGGGGATTCGTTGCTTCATCCCATTCGAGGGCGTGTGCCTGCCGCGGTGGATCGGCCCTGGGGTGCGTGCATTTTTGCTCCTAGGTGTGACTACGCTACCGACAAGTGTCGAGAGGCCCGCCCGAAAATGGTTGAAATTACCACTGACCATTCTGCACGCTGTTACTATGCTGATGAAATGGACCTGCGGCTTCGCACGAGTCGGCGGCGTCAAGAAAAGGCCCGGTTAATCAAACCCGTTGGTCAGGCGCGGGAAGAGGAAATTTTGCTCCGCTGTGAAAACATCAGGTTACACTACCCCCAGGAATCCGGTTCGGTTGCAAGCTTGTTCGGTTTTTGCGAAAAGAAGGTTGTCAAGGCGGTCGACGGCGTAAGCCTGCACGTGGCAAAAGGCCGAACCTTGGGTATTGTGGGCGAGTCGGGTTGCGGCAAATCCTCTCTGGTAAAAGGACTCATCGGCCTGGAGCCCTTGACCGGCGGCTACCTGGAATTTCTCGGCATTCATATCGACCGGACGGTTACCCGTCGGCGAATCGAGCTTATCAAAGAAATGCAGATGGTATTTCAAAATCCGGACTCCACGCTTAACCCGTCGTTTACGGTTGGGAAACAGATTGCCAGGCCGATCAAGCGCTTTAAAACAGTTCCCGGTAAACAGATTAAAGAGGAAGTAATTCGCCTGTTGCGGTCCGTCAAGTTGAGCGCTTCGTATTACAACAGACTGCCGAGACAGCTTAGTGGTGGTGAAAAGCAACGTGTGGGTATCGCCCGGGCTCTGGCCAGTCGGCCGGAGCTAATCATCTGCGATGAACCGGTCTCAGCCTTGGATGTGTCGGTTCAAGCCGCAGTAGTTAATCTACTCCTGGAAATTCAACATACATTTGATTCGTCCATGATTTTGATTGCTCATGATTTGAGTGTTGTGCGTTTTATCTGTGATGATGTCGGTGTGATGTATCTGGGACAGGTTGTCGAAATCGGGCCGGCAAAAGCCATTTATCATCCCCCTTATCATCCTTATACGGAAGCACTCCTGTCTGCCGTGCCGGTCCCTGACCCGAGGGCTGATCGGAAATCGGTACGTCTAAGTGGTAATGTGCCCAGTGCAATAGATCCGCCGATAGGTTGTCGGTTCCATACGCGGTGTCCACGTCGGGAGGAAATGCTTGCAGGCCGGAGCCATATTTGTGCCTCGGCTCCACCGCCTTGGCGTTACAACGGCAAAGGACACCGCATTTTGTGTCATATATCGATAGAGCAACTCAGCAGGCTTGCCCCGGTGTTTTAACACGAGATGGGAGTTCGAGATAACGGACCTGGAGCGTAATGTAATGATTCAGGGCGCCGTCAAGGCTGTTCATCTTTCCAAGACCCCTGGAGCCTTTGGACACTTTTTTCGAACTACATTGGAGAAAAACGAAAGGCTTTTTGAGCAATTCAGGCAAGAAAACCTCATTTTTCCACCAGTTGCGCGAACCTGTTTGGTTGAAAATAAAAAAATCTAAAGAAAATACTTGTTTTAATTTCCGCATTGTTGTATTCATTTCAACTGAAAATATACGTATCGAAATGACATGGTGTAGCATCGTCAGACCAGGGTCGGCTTTTTGGAAATACAACATGACTGCAATCGAAATACATCCGGATATCAATTTTCAGGAACTGGCGAGATTTTTTGGCGGGGAGAATACTGCGACTTTTTCAAGGCGTATTTCTTCAAAGATCAAGCAATTGGTAAAGATATTTAAACAACGCTTGCGCCCTCAATTGTATTATCGGAAAATGCGAGTCTTGGCTGTAAAAGACAGCTCGGTTCATCTTGCAACGGGTCTGGTTCTTAAAAGCCGCAAGCTTGCCAAGGTCATCAATGGCTGTGAATCTGTAATATGTTTTATTGCTACTATTGGTCCTGATGTTGAGGTCGAAATTAAAAATCTCATGGACGAAAACAGGCTGTCTGAAGCCTATATACTCGATTCTATGGGTTCTGTGGCTGTGGAAGATATTGTAGAAAAATTTCATGCAATGATGGAAAAGCAGCAAAAGAACAAAGAACAGGGGGTCACCTTACGCTTTAGTCCAGGATATTGCGACTGGCCTATAGCAGATCAGAAAAAATTATTCAGGATTTTTGTTTCTCGACAACTCGGCGTTCAGTTAAACGACTCTTGCCTCATGCAGCCCCGGAAATCCATCTCCGGGGTGTTCGGCCTTATGCCTTCAAGTCCAGCCTCTTCCAGTTGGTCGTACAACCCTTGTGACGACTGTAAAAAGACAAGATGTATTGCCAGGAGACACTAGATACTCATACCTGAATGCCCAAAGAGAGGCATGCATTTATAAAAACGGAGCTATTATGCAAATTCGAAAAGGCTTGCGTGGGGGGCGGTATAGGCCCCTAAATGATCAAGATATCAAAAAGATACATGAAACGAGTCTTAAGGTGTTCGCGGAAATTGGTGTGCAGATGAATTTTGCTCCGGCAAGGGAGTTATTTCGGGCTGCCGGTGCACAAGTGCATGAAGCCGACGGAATCGTCAAAATTCCCCAAGGACTTGTCGAGGCATTGATCCAAAAAGCACCGTCCGTGATTCGTCTCTGTGGCCGCCAAGAAAACGGTGACTTGGATTGTGAGATAGGTGGAGACGCCGTCTATATGGGAACCGGCGGTACGGCTCTGAATGTACAAGACCCGGGATCGCGGAACAGCCGAAGGGCGGTACTGCAAGACGTGGCGAATATGGCTCGTCTTGTGGACACCTTGGACAATATTCACTTTTATATGCTTAATGTGTATCCTAACGACCTTTCTGTGGAAGATGTAGACGTAAACCGCTTTGGAGCCGCTTTGAATGCGACACGAAAGCACGTGATGGGGGGAGTGTATACCCTGGAAGGGGTTAGAAACGTTATTAAGATGGCCGAGATGATTGCAGGGTCTCCAGACAAGCTTAGAGCGCGGCCGTTTATATCCATGGTGACGTGCCCCATAAGTCCTTTCAAACTGGATGCGCAGTATGCCCAGCTTACTATGGAGGCGGCGCGCAACCACATTCCGGTGGTGGTTCCTACAGAGCCCCTTTGTGGCGCGACGGCTCCTATTACTTTGGCCGGAAATCTTGTGGTTCAAAATGTGGACACTTTGTCCGGCCTCATGCTGGCACAACTGACCAGTTCAGGTGCTCCTACGTTGTATGGATGCATATCTTCCATTACCGACCTTCGTGACATGAAGTATCTTTCCGGGGCTGTGGAAATGGGGCTGATGAATGCCGCCGCAGCCCAAATGGCTCGCTTTTACGCCCTCCCTTACTACGCGACGGCGGGGATGTCCGATTCCAAGGTAAATGATTCGCAGGCAGGTTATGAATCAGCGATAACCAGCCTATTGGTCGCGCTGGCCGGTGGCAATCTGATCCATGATGCAGCCGGCTTTCTGGAGTTCTGTATGACGGCATCGTATGACAAGCTGGTAATTGATAATGAGATTATCGGCATGGTCATGCGTGCGGTCGAAGGGATTCGAGTAGATGATGAGACCCTTGCCTTTGACCTGATTAAGAAAGTGGGACCCGGAGGTCATTTCGTGGCTGCGCGCCACACGCGACGCCATATGCGCGCAGAGCAATACTTCCCAGCGCTGAGCGATCGGCAGGAGCGCGGAAAATGGGAGGCTTCAGGTGCAAAGGATACGGCCGAACGGGCGTCGGAGAAAGTCATCGAGATTCTGAATAAACCTGCAGAGCCGATCATTTCATCCAATATTCGGCAACGGATAAAGAAGGAAATCCCGGCCTTGCAACCCTTTGTGATGAATTAATACGGTAAGGGACGATCTATGATCATTATCGGAGAAAAAATCAACGCCAGCCTGCCGGGAATCAAGGCCATGATAAAAACCCGAGATGTGGCCGGCTTATCGGCATTGGCGAAAGCGCAGGCCGGGGCGGGGGCGGGTTTCATTGATGTGAACGTGGCTACCGATACCGGATCCCGCGACGATGAATTGGAGTCCATGAAGTGGGCTGTCGAAATCATTCACGGCCAGGTAGATACCCCGTTGTGTATTGACAGTGCGGATCCTGCCGTTCTCGAAGCCGGGCTGGAAGCATGCCGCGTTAGGCCGTCGCTTATCAATTCTGTCAAGGCCGACAAGAATTTGCTGGCAAGGGTCGTGCCGTTGGCCTATCACTACGAAAGCCTTCTCGTAGGCCTTGCCATGGACCAAACGGGCATTCCCAAGACAGTTGCAAAACGCCTGAAAGCCTGCGAAGAGATAGCCGATGTTTGCCAAAACCACAAGGTGCCCGAGGAAAGCTTGTATTTTGATCCATTGGTGCTGCCGGTGAGTTCCGACGTGAAACAAGGGGTTGTGACCCTTGATACCCTCTCTCAGATTAAGACACAATTCCCCGGCGCCAACACGGTGATGGGGCTTTCTAATGTGTCATATGGGCTCCCCAGGCGTTTGGAGCTCAACAAAGCCTTCTTGCACATGGCTGTTTATGCCGGCTTGGATGCCGCCATCATGGATCCTTTGAATGGCGATTTGATGTTGGCGATCAGGGCTGCAGAGGCTTTGACCGGTAAGGATCGATTCTGCAGGCGGTATATGAGGAGCTTTCGAAATACAAAAAATAGTGAGTCACGGAGAATCAAGTGAACAAATCAATTCGTCAAGGGATACTGGTCAAGCCGTACGAACGTTTGAGCTATGAGCAAATTGAATGCCTGGATAGTGCTTCTTTGCAGATATTAGCTGATCCCGGGATTTGGTGCTACAATGAACGGGCGGCCGATCTTTTTAAAAGCCACGGAGCTTCAGTGTCGGAAGAGGCTGAGAAACAAGGAACCGTTTGGCGTGTCTGTTTTCCTCCAGGTCTTGTGTCTGAGGCGGTGGCCCAAGCACCTTTCAAAGTTGTCATGGGGGCACGAAATCCGCAAAACAAGCTGATTCTTGACGCCCGAGTACCTCGTGTGTATTTCGGTTCCGGCTCCGAGGCCAATGTGTGGATCGAAACCGCCATGAAGGAGTTTGTAAGCGTTGAAGAACCCCGTATAAAGCGTCAGGTTCCCAGCTTTACGGAAGTCCGAGGGAGCTCGGCGCTTCTTTGCCGAGCCGCAAAGCTGTGCGAACGACTGGAGCACCTTGATTTTTTCATCCGGCCGTTGAATATTCAGGATGCGGATGTGACCACAGACAATCATGATGTCAACAAATTCTTTGCAAGCCTGAACAATATTACCAAGCATGTACAAGCCGGACTCACAAGTCAAGACAGACTTGATGATGTTGTCCGGATGGCTGAGATCATTGCGGGCGGCCCTGAAGATCTGAGGGCAAACCCACTTATTTCCTTTATTGCGTGCGTGTTTAAGAGTCCGCTTCAGATGGTCGATGAAACGGTGGAGAAGGTCTTCGGCATTGTAGATGCCGGTCTTCCCGTGGTTATTTCGTCTTCTCCCCAAGGAGGGTCTTCGGCTCCTATCCAGGAAGCCGGCATGGTGGCCCAGATCAACGCAGAGATTTTAGTCGGCATCACGCTGACCCAATTGATCAAACCGGGGAGTCCGGTGCTGTATGGAAGCGTGCCTGTGCGTGCACGGCTTGACGATCTGCACGATCTGTATGGCTGTCCCGAGTTCAATCAATATAATATCGATTGTGTCCAAATGGCGCGTTTTTACGGAGTACCCAGCTATTCTTCCGCGGGAGTGGGTGATGCCAAGGTTCCAGGCATGCAAGCCATTTATGAAAAGCTGTTCACCCATCTGTATATTGCGCTGAGCGGTGCTCAATATGTCCACTATGCATTCGGGCTGCTTGACCGAACCAACAGTTTCTGTCCGTTGCAGGCGGTGCTTGACAATGAGCAAATAGGCAAAATCAAACACTGCCTTCGTGAGCCCAAAGTGGATGGGGCTGCGGTAGACGAGGCCCTTAAGATGGTAAGAAAAGTCATGGCATCTCCTTATCGGTTGTACGCACGGCATGCCCGTCGGGCAATGCATGCCGGCGACATTTCAGATCCCTATCGCTTTGAGGCCAAGGGTCTGGAGGATAAAGTCCTGGAAAATGCTATGGCCTATCTGAATCAGTTGGAGGCTGAACCCGCCCCAAACCTGGACCGGATAACGGTTGATCGGATCTTTGATGAGATACCCGGACTTTTGCCGGAGCTCAGGCAGGCCGCCGTGCTCGGCAGTTGAACCTGTTTACACTAAGTGGAAAAGCCGAAACATTTTAAACCGGTTAAGATGGAAACCCAATATTAACATGATATCAGTGATTACAGGCAGGAGAAACAGACCATGAAAAAAGAGGAGCTCCCGGAGAAAATCGCGTTTAATGTTATTCAAGGCAGGGTAGAGGCCGAAGATGAAGGGGTTGATGAAGGATTGGAGGGACAACCAGGGGTGACGGAGTTGGTAAAACAGGCCCTTGAAGACGGCCTGAATCCGAAATCGATTGTCTTGGAAGGTCTGACCCATGCCATGGACGAGGTGGGAGACAAGTTTGAAAAGGGAGAATATCTCATCCCGGACATGCTGGCCTCGGCCGAGTGCGTCGGCGCGGCAATGGATATCTTGACCCCTCATCTGCTTAAGGCGGGTGTGCAAAGCAAGGGGAAATTTATTATTGCGACTGTGGCCGGCGACCTTCATGATATCGGCAAAAATATCGTGGCCATTATGCTCAAAGGAGCGGGCTATGAAATCATTGATTTGGGGGCCGATGTACCCTCTGACCGGATTATCGACGCGGTGAAGGAACACCAGGCCTCCTTTTTGGGATTGTCGGCCTTGCTGACCACCACGATGCGCGTGATGGGCGACATTATCGACAAGCTTGAGAAAGAAGGTGTACGAGATAAAGTAAAGGTGTTCATCGGTGGGGCGCCCACGTCGCCGGAGTTTGCCCGTCAGATAGGCGCCAATGCCCATTGCGCGGATGCATTCCAGGCCATTGACATATTAAAGACGATGGCTGCCGCGTAAAGCGTGTTTAAACTGTATTCGGACGGGCCGGATCGTCGAGATTTTTTTAAACGAGGAGTCAGGGGTTGATGATAGAAAAGAAAGCTTACTCTCAAGCGGCCAGTACGGGCAAATACGATAAATCATCCGGTCTGTTGGGCAAGTACGATAATGTTAGAAGGCTTTGGGAAGATCAGGTGACCGAGATCTTCTTGCGACGTGCGTTAAATGAACTTGTAGAGCAAAAGCGGCGCCGCCTTGAACGCATTCGAATTCTGGATATGGGTTGCGGCAGTGGAGACGGCTATGATCTGTTGATCAATGTGACAACGAAAGATCCGGGCATATACGAATACATCACCGCTGTTCTCACGTCCGACACCATCAAGGAGTACCTTGGATTGGATTTTAACGAAGATTTGATCAAACAGGCAGAGGCCTGTTACGGCCACTTACCGAAAGTGCGATTTGTCCAAGGAGATCTATCCGATGGACTGCCCGAGTCAGTCAAAGAGCAAAGCCCGTTCGATGTCTACTTCACGTCTTTCGGCACACTTTCTCATTTCGACAACGAACAAACCGTGAAACTTATCGCCGACATCTGTGACCACGCCCAAAACGGCGCGCTCTTTGTCGGAGATTGGCTGGGCCGGTACTCCTATGAATGGCAAGATTTGTGGCACGAGTCTCCCAACAAGGAATACTTTATGGACTACAGAATCTCCTATATATATCCAGAAGAAACCCGAGGGGAGGCTGATGTGGCCGTTTTCCCTTTGCGGCTTGTCACACGCGATGAAATCATGGATACCATAAGGGAAGCAGAAAAGGTCTGTGGGCGCCGAGTTCAACCCATGGCCTTTTTCGACCGTTCCGTACTGATTGGAAGGCACATGGATACAGGGGATTACAACAAGAACTGCCCCAAACTCCGAACCGCCGTAAACTCGCTTTTTGAGGGTTACGTGCGCACAGACTTGGAAAGCCTCCTGGTGGACTTTATACCCAGGGAAGGGTTTGATCACCTTAACAGTTTTTTCGAAATGTTGTTCATGTCTTGTAACATGCTGGTCACCCATACCATTTCATTGCTCAGCGAATACGATTCGGAAACGCAAACCACGTGTCCGACAACACAAATTTTACCATTTTACCCTGAGCCGTTGAAAGAAGCCATGAAATCCATGGCACGTGTCATTGAAGGGATAGGATGGCTGGAATGGGGGGATGTGAGGGCCAATGTTATTGAACCGCAGCTTGGATATGCTTTGCGGAAGCTTGAGATGGACCTGCAACCGGGCAAGGGGATGGGCCACGGCCTTGTGGGGATATTTAAGATTGTGAAATAATAAAAAGCAGACGGAGATGATTGTAATGAGTGGATTTGTTTTTGGCTTCGGTCAGGTACATCGACATGAGTCTGATGTTATGTTTGAGAAGGTCGCGCATCGGGGGCCGTATATTTCAGGGGTCTTCCAGACCCCTGAGATAGTAATGGCCCAGAATTATCTCGAGGCTGACGGCGCCCAAGATACCGGCAGCATAGTGCCGATAAGGAGTTCTTCCAACCCGGATCTCAGGATCTGTTATGACGGCCAGATAGGCAACTGCAATGAACTGATGCGTACTTGTGGAATATCTGCGGGGCCCTTCCAGGAGGAACGCCTGTTGCTTCACCTGTATGAAAAGCACGGTATCGGTATGCTGGAGCGTCTCGATGATGCTATTTTTGCCTTTATTATTTCCGACGGTGAGGATTTTTTTGCGGCACGCGACGTTTTGGGCATCAAAACACTTTTTTACGGATTTAAAAACGGTACGGTGTACCTTGCTTCGGAACTGAAAAGCATCTTGGAGGCAACAAAGGAGGTTCGGGAATTTCCGCCGGGATATCACATGGACCGGAAACGCGTTTTGGGCCGATTTGCAGGGCTGCCACAGACTCCACCCGAAACTCTTGACGTTGGACCGGAGCAAATGGCCGAAGAAATCCTTGATATGGTCCGGCGTAGTCTCCGAAACCGCATTGACTTCAATCTTCCCACGGGCAGCCTTCTCAGTGGGGGAATCGACAGCAGCGTGATCGCTTTATTGGCTTCGGAGGCCTACAGGGAAAAGTTCGGAAACGATGCCAAACTCAAGACTTTTGCCCTGGGCATTGGACAAAGCGAGGATATCGAAAACGCCAGGGTAATGGCTGAACACATGAATTCGGATCACCATGAATTGATTGTGGACCTTGAGCAAATGCTTGCAGCTTTACCCTCTGTGATCTATCACCTGGAGTCATTCGATCCATCCTTGGTCCGAAGCGCCGTCTCAAACTACTTCATTTCGCAGTATGCCGGAGAGCATGGCATCCAGGTGCTCTTGTCCGGAGAGGGAGGAGACGAGGTGTTTTGCGGATATACCTACATGAAGGATTTCCCTTTGGAAGAGCAGTTTTCGTGCCAGGTACAATGCCTGGGATTTTTGCACAACAATGCTGCGTTGCGGCTGGATCGAATGAATGCGTGTCACGGCCTTCGGGTTGTGGCGCCTCTTATATCAGGGGAATTGCTTCGTTACGCGCTTGCGATTGCCCCGAAATACAAGCAAATGCCGACGGAACAGGGGAAGATCGAAAAATGGATCTTTCGAAAGGCATTTGAAGCAATGTTGCCTGAAAAGGTGGCTTGGCGAACCAAGCAGGAGTTTTCACAAGGATCAGGGTCTGCAGGGGTACTGGCGGCTTATTTTGAAGAGGCCATAACCGACGATGCGTTGGAAGAAGCCCAGGCGAAGCTCAGCATGGTCCGAAGTAAGGAAGAACTATACTACTTACGTATTTTTATAGAATATTTTGGATCAGACCAAGCAGTTAAAACGGTAGGTCAGTGGATATGCGCATAGGTCGGTCCAATAACCGTTACAAAACCGGAAACCCGGTAAGAATAAGGAGGCGATTTCGTAATGTGCACAATTTGCGGACATTATGTGCAAGGTAGTGATATTGTATCAACGGACATTTACGACATGTTGATAAAAATGGCTCATAGAGGCCCGGATACGCATGGCATTTGCCTGGACGGAGAAATACATCGAGGCAGCGATATCATTGATTTCAAGGATCTGGTTGCAACGAAGAGCCATATCGCTCTTGGGCATTCAAGGCTGAGCATTGTGGGCAAGCAAAGGCACACCCAACCCTATTGTTCCTGTGACGGAAGGCTGGTGTTGATCCATAATGGGGAGATTTACAACTACGAGAAGTTAAGAAGTCTTCTGTTCAGACCGCACGATTTCAAGACAGCCAGCGATAGCGAGGTAATAGTCCATTTGCTTGAAGAAACCTATCGCGGAGATCTCCTGGAAGCGATGCGCAAGGTCCTGGGTCTTCTGGACGGCATGTACGCGATGGCCGTTACAGATGGTAAATCGCTGGTGGTTGCCAGAGATCCCATTGGGAAAAAACCCCTTTACTATGTGCAAAACAATCGAATTACATACTTTGCCTCGGAAAAGAAGGCGCTTTGGAACGGCAGGGATACTCCCGAGAGGTTGTATCCGGGCGATATCTTGTCCATGGATGAGTCCGGCACAAAAGTACATGAAGGCTTTCATATGCAGTTTCCGCAAATTGACATTGTCGACTTTCGGGAGGCTGTGGAGCTGTACAAAAAAACGCTGATCGCGGCGGTAAGAAAAAGACTGACAGGGCTGTCCGAAACCAACATAGGAGTAATTTTTTCGGGAGGTATAGATTCCGTACTTATTTCCAAGTTGTTGCAAAGAGAGGGTAAAAATATCATCTGTTATTGCACGGGAACCGAAGATTCGGGTGACGTTATCGCCGCGCGGTCTGTGGCTGAAGATCTGGGGCTTGAGCTGAAAACCACCATTATTGACAATTCCATGGTGGAGGAGATTCTCCCTGAGATTATTCAGAATGTGGAAGAAAGCGGCCTTCTCCAGGTCGAGGTGGCTATTCCCATGTACCTGGCTGCCAAGCTGGCCGCACAGGACGATATCCGGGTCATGTTTACCGGGCAGGCCGCAGACGAACTCTTTGCGGGTTATCCATGGTACAACGATGTGTTGGAGGAGTTCGGCTATTTGAGACTCCACGAAAAGCTCTGGGAAGATCTCACCATGCTCTATACGGATACCTTGGAGAGAGAGGATAAGCTTACCATGGCTCATTCCATAGAGCTTAGAGCGCCGTATCTGGATAGAGACGTGATTCAAACAGCCATGCGTATATCGCCCCGATTGAAGCTGGAGGGCCAACACGACACGCTCCGCAAGCGAGTTCACAGACAAGCGGCCGCAGAACTGGGAGTGCCCCCGTATCTGGCTTTTCGGGTAAAGGATCCCGCGCAGTCCGGATCGGGGATCCACGGTATTATTGAAACAATCGCCAAAAGCCATATCGACAGCGTAGATCAGCAACTCGTCGATGAAAACATTAAAAGAGATAAAGGCAGCCTGTATCGTTACGGAGATGATACCTACGGGGAAGATGCTCCGCGGATTTATCTGCAACAGATTGAAAAAGAGATTAGAAATAAATATATCCCTCCGTTTCTAGCGGTGCAGGTGACGGAAAACCGGCTTTTGTGAGCGGGAGCCGCATAATAACCTGGCTGCAGCGTTCGACCGAAAAGCGTCTTCATGGTAGACTTGGGCCGACTCCGGGCAAGACAAGAACGAAAAGGGATGGTTGGCTCTGCCGGGTTGCAAGGCCGGGAATATTTGAGCCCGACAAGACAAATGCGGAGCATGATGGCAAGAATCCTGATTATTGACGAAAACAAGCGGTTTTGCGAAATGCTTCAAAAAGCGGCATATTCCATGGAACATGAGGCGAAAACGGCTCACGTTCTTGCCGAAGGGCTGAAAGCTGCTTGTTCGGAAGGTTTCGATGTTGTGTTTCTACAGGCGAAAATGCCCGGCGGTAAAAGTATTAGTGCGGCGTTGCCGCAGATTTTGCGCGCCCATTCTTCTCCCGAGGTGATTGTTATCAGTGACGGCGGTATTCCGGAAGAGGCTGAAGAGGCGATCAAAATGGGCGCGTGGGATTATATTGATCGCCCATCGCGGGACGCTGTGGCACTGCCACTAATCCGTGCGCTGCAGTACCGTGCAAAGAAAGTTCCCGCCAGACTGGTTGATACGCTTAAAAAAGAAACTTTCAAGGGAATCGTAGGGCAAAGTCCTCAGATCAATGCATGTCTGGAAGTTGTTGCTCAGGCTGCCGATAGTGATGCCAGTGTTCTCATTACCGGCGAGACCGGTACGGGAAAAGAACTCTTCGCGTGGGCCATTCACAACAACAGCGCCCGCGCCGAGAAGAATTTTGTGGTAGTGGATTGCGCTGCACTGCCTGAAACCCTGGTGGAAAGCACGCTTTTTGGCCACGAGAAAGGAGCTTTTACGGGAGCGGAAAAGGGTCGTGATGGTCTCATTAGTCAGGCGGACGGCGGAACGCTGTTTCTCGATGAAGTAGGTGAACTTCCCAAATCCATTCAGAAGACTTTTTTGAGAGTACTTGAGGAGCACCGTTTTCGACCTGTGGGGAGCAAGTTTGAGGCAAAGAGTGACTTTAGGCTTGTTGCTGCCTCGAACCGCGGTCTTGACGATATGACGCGGCACAAATCGTTTCGAAAGGATCTTCTTTTCAGACTACGGTCCTTTTCGATTGAATTGCCGCCATTGAGAGAGCGCAGCCGGGACATTGAAGATTTGGTGGAACATTACACCCACGAATTTTGCAAAGAATACGCCATACAAAAAAAAGAATTTTCTCCTGAATTTTTTACGGTTCTTGCCAGATACCATTGGCCGGGAAATGTCCGGGAGTTGGTTAAGGCGCTGGAAAGCGCCATTGTTACCGCACGAGAGCAACCTATGCTATACCCGAAACACTTGCCCAACGAAATACGGGCCAATGTCGTTCGAACATCGGTTCGTAAGGATAAAGTGCCTTCGCTTCAAACCTCCTCCACCAGCTTACATGCAAAAGCACACTATCCCAGACTGCAGGAAGTTCGAAAAACCGCCATGGCTGAAGCGGAGGAAAAGTACCTTAGAAAACTTGTCTCAACAACCGGCGGCAATGTAAAAGTTGCCTGCCGATTGTCCGGGCTTCGGCGTTCCCGCCTTTATGAACTCTTAAAAAAATATGACATTTCCAGGCGGTTCTAGAGTTGTCCGAGAGGTTTTCATTTTCGTCCATTAATTCCGGAAATAATGCGGCCGCCCCGGATTGTCTCCGGTTTAAGTGGACCCATGCATTACTTCGGATTGAAATCGCGACGAGTTAACCATTGAATATTCCGTGTAAAAAAGTTTTTGTATTGCGTGGCATGTGGTTTGAAGGAGAAAGATTGCATGGAGCTTGGGAATCGCGTCGATGGCTTTTTGGGGCTGCGAAGGAAAGAACACAATGACACTGTTTTTATATGCGCCGGAAACGTCGGCGCCGTGGGATGACATTGAGAAGGTGCTGGCGGCTACGGTTACGCCGGATGGAAGGTTTGAGATTTTCCGGACCATTAATGGTCTTTCCAGAAAGTTGCGCCGTCCCAAAAAAGATCTGATGATCGTCGTGCTGTTTCTTGTCGACCGGGATGACATGCTGGATGCGTTAAACATTCAACATCTGTTTCGCAATACCCGTGTCATTCTTGTTGTCCCCGATTTGGACGAAAAAACAATTGCACTGGCGCATCGCCTCCGTCCCCGCTATTTGACGTATGTCGACGGCGATTTCCCGGCCCTTCAAACGGTGATTGATAAAATGCGCAAAGGATATGGTCACGCATGAAGGGCTTAAGAATAAACGGGCGTAAAAAAGGTAAAAAAACAAACCGGTTGTCCGAAAAGCGCAAGTCAGCATTGTGCCATGCTTTTAGCACGAAATGAAGTATTTCGGATAACTGCAAAAAATAATTACGGCAGGCGCTGCCGACCGATTGGCTGAAAAGTGACGGATCTTTGATATTCAGTCCTTTAAAATCGGTTGAAACTTTTTTCCAATAGACACCAGACCCAAAGAGTGACAATTATCGTGTACAAGGTTCCCAGGTTTTTTCCAATGCTGCTGACGGCCATTGTTGCCCTGTTTTTTTTGTATTCCACCGCCCATGCGGAGGAGAGCGGATTTGACTTGAATATCAAAAAACAAACCATATCGGTCAACATTAGAAATATGCCCCTCAAAGACATTATCAGGGAAATTGAAGACGAAAAAGACATATGGTTTGACACCGGATTCATGCGGGACAAATCCTTGCTGGATAGGGATATTTCCGTGGAGTTTGGGGCAGTCAATATGCAAGAATGTCTGGATCGGATCCTGTCGGGGATAAATTACAGTCTGTTTTTCAACGGCGATAGGATTATCGGCGTGATGTTGCTGGGCAGACCGGACAAACGGTCCTACCCCGGCAGTAGAAGCACGGTTCGGAGAAGTCCTGCGAGAAGATCTCCGTTCCCACGGACAAGATAGTGACCCCGACAGTGCTTTGTAAACCGGTTCCGGTTGGTTTTCGAGGATAGGGTATAAACGCGCTCCCCATTTCACCTTAAAAAGCAAAGAGGATGGGCTTTTGGATAACGGAAAAATTGAGAAGAAAATGAGGCCCAAGCTCTATAAAATAAAAAAGATCGGATCAGATAAAGGGCAAGTGGTTGTCGAACCGACGGATTACTTGCAAACACTGGGCCCTCGGGAGGCTATCGACGCGTTGAGAGCCCATTGTAATTGGCTGGTTTCCGAGTTAAGACGGGCTGCAGACGTTGATGTCGAAACAACGGAAAGCTTCAAAAAGACGGCCCGGCTTTTATATGAGTTGGAAGTTGCACAAAAATACCTGGTATGTCTGCAGGAGGATTACGTCGCCAGGGTATCGCGAAACCGTCTTAAATAATGTTTAACGGTTGTCGAAAAGCGCACGTCAGTGTCGTGGCCGGCGGATGGGCAATTAATCTTTGAGCCGGCCAAAACGTGTCGTCAAGGCCGTGTCTGAGCGGCCTAAACGACTCACACCGTTGCCCGGCTTCCGTCTCGATACCCATCCGCCTTCTTTTAGCGCGAACTTAGGTTTTTCGGATAAACGCATCATATTTTTTAAGGCTTAAACACCGGTCTCGAATGTAGGATAATAACAAGTTGCTTAAAAGGGGTTTGATATGTTGATATTTTCAGTGAAAATAGATTTGGAGGTTCAGGCGGAATCCACAGCGTACGTGGAGCAAATGACCACTCAGCTCGAGGACGTGATTTCCGCCCATTTTGATGAAGATGAATTGGTTGGATTTGACTTTGAGATCACAGAACAAACACAACATGACGACATTGAAGAGGCCTATGCGGAATAGCCTTATGGCGACATTGCAAAAACATCCAATCCAGTCCCAATCTCCATACAATCGGGGCATGTGGCCGGCTGCAATAAAATAATCTGTTCGGGATATAATTATCCCGTTTGAAAGGGGCCCATATCCCGAGGCGTCGGGACGGCATTGACAAGGATTTAATATAACACCACGGCAGCTTTACCCTGAGCTTGTGGAAGGGGAAGTCTTTCATCGGCAGCATCGTTCACTCCTTTCCGAAGCCCCTCGGCTCTGCCGACGCTGACTTGAAAGGGTTATCGACGTGTCTGAGTATTCGCAGAAAAGCACCAGGATAACAAACATATACCAGTTGTCGGACGAGATAGATATTGCCGGCAAGTTGATTCAACACGCCCGTTGGAAAAAACCGGTGCTGGTCATTCCCGCTTTGGCCACGGAATACACCCACCCTCAAAACAGACCGGTATTTGAAAACATACTCAAGGAGTTAAGAGACGCGACCTATCTGAGTGACATCGTGCTTGGACTGGACGCTGCTTCCGAAAAAGAAGTGGTTTTGCTTCAGGAGATCATAAGAGATGTAGGCTTGGAAAATGTGATCATCCAGTGGAATGACGGGCCCCATTTCACGCGACTGTACGAAACATTAGAGTCCGCCGGCATTGATTTGAGCCTGCGTGGCAAAGGCAGAAATGTTTTCATGTCTTTCGGCGTTGCCATTGCCCTAAGCGCTACATGCGTAGGGTTGGTGGATGCCGACATCAGAACGTTTAAATGCACACAGCTCGACCGGTTATTTTATCCTGTGTTGGCTTTTAACTATCAATTTTCCAAGGCTTACTATGCGCGAAGCGATGGAAAGCAATTTTTTGGTCGCGTGAAGCGGTTATTGGTTGATCCAATACTTATCGCACTGAAACGTAAGTTCACGGACACAGGCGAAGACAAAATGCTGCGTATTATCAATTTCCTGCTATTGTTTCATTATCAGCTTTCAGGGGAAGTGGTAATCGACATGGAGCTATTGAGACGCATGAAATATAGCCTCAACTGGGGGGTGGAGATCCTGACTCTCATAGAGGCCTATCGTAAGGCCAACCAGATAGCCCAGGTTGAAATTACAAAAGAGTTTTTTGACCATAAACACCAGAAGATCTCGGCGTCCGATCCCAACAAGGGCCTGCACAAGATGTCCGCTGATATTATCGCCACCCTATTGAACGCATTTATCGTGGAAGAGGGCTTGGAGGTTTCGAGCCACTTCTTTCGAGACCTGGCACTAACGTATCAGTCCGTTGCCGAAGATTTAATCAAGAAATATGCCGAGAACGCCAAGGTAAACGGCCTGTACTATGACCGTGATCGGGAAGAAACGTTTGTGAATGAAGTCATTACCGACGCGATCATCAGCGTGGGAGAACTCCTGGATACACCCCATAACATTTCGGCAATGTTTTTGCGTTATACCGCGATGAACCCCGAATTTGGGCGGTTCAATCGCCATGGCCTGCAGCAGGCTATTATGGCCGTCGAGCAAAGGCTGAAACGCGAATATGTTTATGGCCGTGAACTTCCTTCCTGGGAGCGGATTGAGGAAAAGATACCCGGGATCAGAGAACAAATTATCGATGTTATTGAACAAACGAAAAAAGAAGTGCAATAAAAGTCCCTTTCGGCTCAAGGGTTTACACATTGAAGGCATGGAGAAAAATGGCGACGTTGTTATCGATGGATTGTTAAGTTCCCGGTCTAGCGCAAATCCGAAAAGTCAAGGCGATGACGCCTTGCGGCGGCAATAAACAGCGGCCTTGACATGTGTCCGTACGTCATAACGCCCGGCCCAGGGAAAAGAGGTTCTTTGCCTGGGATATCTCGGCAAGCACCGCCTACCTGTTTTTTCGGATAAATATACATGGTTTTACCTATTTACGTTTTTTGATTTTTCATGCATCTCTCATATAGGCTATGTGTGGTTTTTTTGACAATGACTCAGCTTACCGTATGGGAGGACTCCATGGCAGAAAAGCATACATACATCGCGTGGTTTGAAGAGCTTGGGTCGGAAGACGTCGCTCAAGTTGGCGGCAAAAATGCTTCCCTGGGGGAAATGATTTGTAATTTAAAGACAAAGGGAATCCACGTTCCTGATGGTTTCGCCGTTACGGCCCAGGCGTATTGGGTATTTTTAAAGGCGCATGATTTGTCAGCTCAAATCGAAAAGCTGCTGGGAGACATGCACAACGAAAAAAAGCCCTTGGATAAAGTGGGAAAGGCCATTCGGAATCTCATCGAAGAAAAGGACTTCCCACAAGAGATCGTGTCGGCGATCGAAAACGCATATAATGCGCTGTGCGAGCGTTATGGGACGGAATATATCGACGTGGCGGTCAGAAGCAGTGCCACCGCCGAGGATCTTCCAGAGGCCAGTTTTGCCGGTCAACAGGAGACTTTTTTGAACATCTCTGGGCCGGGAGAACTGTTGAAGGCCTGCAGAAAATGTTATGTGTCGCTGTTTACAGATCGTGCCATCAGTTACCGAGAAAACAAGGGGTTTGATCACATGGAAGTGGCGCTGTCTGTTGGTGTTCAGAGAATGGTGAGGTCTGATCGGTCGAGTGCCGGCGTCATGTTTTCCATAGATACGGAAACCGGCTTCCCGGATGTGGTGGTGATCGACGGCGCCTGGGGTCTGGGTGAAAACGTGGTCCAAGGGTCCATAACACCAGACGAGTACCGGGTATTCAAACCGTTGTTGGACAACGATCAATATCGGCCTATCATCGAAAAAACATTGGGGGCCAAGGAAAAAAAGATGGTTTATTCAAAGGGGGCGGAGGGAAGCACGACCAACGTGGACACGACCGAAGAAGAGCGGGCCGCCTTTGTCCTGAACGACGATGAAATCATGCAGCTTGCCAAATGGGCCTGCACCATAGAAGACCACTATGGCAAGCCCATGGATATTGAATGGGCAAAGGACGGGAATACGGACGAGCTGTTCATCGTTCAGGCGCGGCCGGAAACAGTAGAGTCCCGGAAAACCAGTGGCATGATTAAGAGCTATTCTCTAAAAGAGCGTGGGGAGCGGATACTCGAAGGCATCAGTATCGGACAGTCGATCGCTGCTGGAAAAGTATCCCGAATAAAGGGCACTTCCGATATGAGTCAATTTGAAGCCGGAACGATTCTGGTCACGCAAATGACCGATCCGGACTGGGTGCCCATTATGAAACAAGCCAAAGGAATCGTAACCGACTATGGCGGTAGAACCTGCCATGCCGCCATTGTGAGCCGTGAATTGGGTGTGCCGGCGATTGTCGGTACGAGCAATGCCACTGAAGTGCTCGAATCTGGACGGGAAATCACCATGTCTTGTGCAGAAGGCGATCGCGGCTACGTGTATGACGGTATTCTTGACTTTGAAAGCTCAGAGGTGAGCACGGAAGCGCTTTCGGAAACCAACACCCGCATCATGCTTAACATTGCAAGTCCGGCAGCAGCCTTTCAATGGTGGCGTTTGCCCTGCAAAGGGATAGGGTTGGCGCGCATGGAATTTATCATCAACAGCATCATCAAGATCCACCCGATGGCGCTGGTGGGTTTCGACGCGTTGGAAGAGCAGGAGGTGAAAAAGAAAATTGAAGGGTTAACCAAAGGATATGACGATAAAACAGAATATTTTGTGGACAACCTGGCCCGTGGCATTGCCAAAATTGCGGCCTCCCAGTATCCGGAGCCGGTCATTGTTCGCATGAGTGACTTCAAGACCAATGAGTATGCCGATCTGATCGGCGGCCGTCCGTTTGAACCTAAAGAGAGCAATCCGATGATCGGTTTTCGAGGGGCGTCTCGGTACTACAGCGATGCGTATCGACCAGGATTCAGTCTGGAATGTAAAGCCATTTGGCGTGTCCGAGAAGTGATGGGCCTAACCAATGTGCTTGTGATGATCCCTTTCTGCAGAACGCCGGAGGAAGCCGACAAGGTGTTGGAGGTGATGGCCGACAACGGATTGGAGCGGGGTAAAGACGGATTGGAAATATACGTCATGTGTGAGATTCCATCGAATGTGACATTGGCGGACCAGTTTGCGGAGCGGTTTGACGGCTTTTCCATTGGGTCCAATGACCTGACGCAACTGGTTTTAGGCGTGGATCGCGATTCGGGACTGCTCAGCCATCTGTTTGACGAGCGAAACGAAGCGGTTAAGCGCCAGATTTCCAGCGTGATCAAGACGGCCCATGAAGCAGGCCGAAAAGTGGGCATCTGTGGTCAGGCCCCGAGTGATTATCCGGAATTTGCGGAATTTTTGGTGCGAGAAGGCATTGACTCCATGTCCTTGAACCCTGACAGTGTGATCGACGTGGTCAAACGTGTGGCGGAGGTGGAGAAAAGCCTTGGGGATGCCTTGAAAAAACCGTCCGGGGTTTGAAAGACCCCATACCGGATTCCGAGCATTGGTCGGCAATTCGTATCTACGGGATGATTATTTGGGCCCACCGCACTTGTCTTTTGCGTGGCCGGACTTGCACGAAAGACGCCATAACAATTGCCTTTTTTCTTCGCTCGGCCTTTGCCGGGTTATTGGTCGTTTTAAAACCTGGTCCTCAGGGCGAGGTCAGAGTTTTTAGAGCTTTGCCGAAGTTAGGCCCAAGATAAATTCGAAATTAGATATTCGGATTTAAGCAGAGGCGCTAGGTAAGCCCTCTTTAAGGGGGTAACAAAAAACCGGGCTCTCTGGACCCGGATCTTTACAGAAAGTCCCGGGGGCTTTGTGTCGGTCTGTCCCCTCTTGCCGTGTGCGTTACGAAGGAAAAGAGGTTGGGTTGGTATTGGAAAAAGGTCCGATGATGGTAGAAGGCTCGATCGCGTTTCGGTCGTTGAAAAAAATGAAGAGAAATGTTGTATGCTAAAGCATTGGATACCTTGGAGGCTTCTTGTCAGTCAGGCTGCCACCGCCTATGGAATGATAGACCCTCTCAGCCTTTTGGCTCGTTTGAGACAATTTGCCCAGCCTTCGGAAGTACAGGCGCCGATCGAGCTGATCCGGGCGGGTATTATTTTTCATGCCAGAGGACTGATCAATACAAAGGCGATCCAGCACAATCTGGACTGGATCTGGCCGTTTTGGGTGGAGAGGCAGTTTAATCCGGAAGACCACTCTTTTATCCCCCGTGCCTATTCCTTGACGCACGTCAATCTAACCCATCGCAACTGGACGGCGATCGGCCTGCCCGGACTGCCGGTATATCCCATTGTGGACCCTCGTGGCCTGATTACCCCCTTATATGACGGATGGTCCTTAGATTTTTGGATTTTTCCCAAGACAGAACCGTGGCTGGTACCTTCAAGGCTTTCTCAGGTAGATCAGGGCTGGGTGGAGGGCCCGGAACCGGCCTTACAAACGTGCTGTTGGCGTGATGGCCAACGGCTCATGACTACAGCGAATGTGGAACTGGAGGGAAATCGTCCATGGCTGCAGGTGAAGGTCCAAGGCCAAACAGAACAGGACGGATGGTTGGTTGTTGCTTTACGGCCTTATAATCCGGAAGGTATCCACTTTATAGACACCATACGGTTCGACCGGAAGGACAGTTTTTGGCAGGTTAACGGGCATGGTCATGTCGGCCTTGAAATACCGCCGGACAAGGTTTTGTTTTCGAATTACAAACAAGGAGACGTAGCAAACAGAATCCAGGAGCCGGAGACCGTTCATTCCACTGCTTGTTCCGTGGGGATGGGAACTTCAGCGGCCCTCTTTTCCATGAAGAGCGGACAACCAAGCGAGGTGGGTATCCGCATTTTGCTTGAAGACGGCAACGGAGACAACACCTATAGGTTGCATCAAACCGAAACGTGGTCATCGATTCTTAACAAGACCGCTCGGCTGACAGTTCCCGATGAAAGAATACGGATGCTATATGATACGGCGGTGCGCACTCTGGTTCTTCTGTCGGCAGGAGATGTGGTGCCCGGGCCATATACGTACAAGCGTTTCTGGTTTCGAGACGCCGTGTTTATGATCCATGCGTTGTTGAACATAAATCTTATCTCACGTTCAAAACGCCTGTTGGAACAATTTTTTTCTCGTCAGAAGCTTTCCGGGTATTTTCAATCCCAAGACGGCGAATGGGATTCGAACGGCCAGGTTCTCTGGATTATTGATCATTTTCAACGGCTGAGCCGCCGGCCTATTGCAGATCCATGGGTGGATGCCGTGCTCAAAGGGGCGCTTTGGATCAAAAAAAAGAGGCTTGCCGGCAATGGAGACAGCCAACATGAAGGACTCCTTCCCGCCGGTTTCAGCGCCGAACATTTGGGACCGAACGATTACTACTATTGGGACAATTTTTGGGGCATTGCCGGTCTCCACGCGGCAGCCCGGACACTGGGGCGATATCGGTCGAAACAAACGGGCAGAGCCATCCTTCGAGAGGCCCTGAAATTCGAGGTGCGGGTATTTAAAAGCATCCACGATGCGGCCGGAAAATGTAACGGTGCTATTCCAGCCGCGCCTTCGCGGCGCATGGATGCCGGAGCAGTGGGTTCTTTGGTTGCGGACTATCCCCTGCACATTACACGGCAAGGGGATTCAAGAATTCTTAGGACCGTGGATTTTCTCATGGGAAACTGCCTGCAGAGAGGCGCCTTTTTCCAGGACATGATTCATTCAGGCATCAACGTTTATCTGACCTTGGCTATTGCTCAGACGTTGTTGCGCAATAAGGATGACAGGTATGCGGCGCTGATCGATGCCGCAGCCAAACTGGCTTCCCCGACCGGGCAGTGGCCTGAGGCCATACATCCCATTACGGGGGGCGGGTGCATGGGAGATGGTCAGCATGGATGGGCCGCAGCAGAGTGGGTGATGATGATGCGGAACCTGTTTGTACGTGAAGAGGGGGAAAACCTCATTTTGGGCTCCGGTATCCCTCCGGAATGGACCGCCACGGGAAAGCAACTGTGCTTTGGTCCCACATGCACGCCCTACGGGCCTATTACCGTCAAACTGGAGAAACACAAAGACCATGTCATGGTTGAATGGGAAGCCGCCTGGTACAGGGAGCCGCCCATGGTGCACATTGCGGTGCCCGGTTTTGAAGAAAAAACGGTCCATGGAAGCGCCGAAAGCCATCGACTGGGTCCTGTTACATCATGAATGTCTGTATGTTTACCAACACGTATTTGCCCCATGTGGGCGGTGTTGCGCGATCCGTGTCGCGTTTCGCGCAAGATCTGAACGCATTGGGCCACAAGGTCCTGGTTGTGGCTCCCGAATTTCCTGGAGAGCAAGGATCGGAGGACAATGGTGTCGAGGTGCTCCGTGTGCCGGCTATTCAGAATTTCAACGGCAGTGATTTTTCTGTCCGCATTCCTATGCCCTTTGTGATCGACAAAAGGATCGATGATTTTAATCCCGAGGTTATCCACAGTCACCATCCGTTCCTTCTTGGCGATGCCGCGTTGCGTGTTGCACGAAAAAGGCAACTGCCCCTTGTGTTTACCCATCATACTCTTTACGAAAAATATACCCATTATGTGCCTTTGGATTCCGAGGCGATGCAACGTTTCGCCGTTCTCCTTTCTACAGAATATGCTAATCTGTGTACCGGGGTAATAACTCCGAGCCTGAGCGTGCGCCGCTTGATTCGCAATCGCGGTGTTATCACGCCTATTGAAGAGATTCCCACCGGAGTCGATACGCAATTTTTCGGCGCAGGTCGCGGGGCTGTCGCGCGAGAGGCTCACGGAATTGCCCCGGACGCTCCGGTAATAGGGCATGTCGGCCGATTGGCGCCGGAAAAAAATCTTGCCTACCTGGCAGAAGCGGTAGCTCTTTTTTTCGAGACCCACCGTGATGCCTGCTTTCTCATAGCCGGCAGAGGTCCAAGCAAGACAGAGATTCATCGGGTCTTTGCAGACAAAGGTCGGAATGATCAAGTACGCATGCTGGGAACGCTATCCGGTCAAGACCTTGCAGATGCTTACGCAGCGATGGATGTATTTGTCTTCAGTTCCAAATCCGAAACCCAGGGAATGGTCCTGACAGAGGCCATGGCAGCCCGTACACCGGTGATCGCCTTGGATGCTTCCGGGGCGCGCGAGGTGGTCAAAGACGGCAAAAACGGGCGATTACTTCCCGGTACGGCTTCCCCTCGGTCTTTTGCAGAGGCTATCGGAAAATTTTTCCAAGACCCGATACGTCAAAAGGCATGGTGCAAAGAAGCGTTGAAAACGGCTCAGCGTTTTTCCCGACAAACAACTGCTGAAAAGCTGGTTCATTTTTACGAGTCAGTGGCCGGCGCCGGTGTGCGGGAGAAGACGAAAGACAATAACGAACTCTTGCCATGGAATGCCCTGTTGCAACGTCTCAAAACAGAGTGGGACTTGCTATCGGAAAAGACCCGCGCAGCCGCCGGCATCATTACGGAAGAGGAAAAAACCGACGTACGGCTTGAGTAAAACATTGTCTTTCGGACGCCAAGAGAATGAGGCTTTGTAACCGTTTGGTACTTTGAAATGCTGAGGGTGCATTTTCTTGAGCGGTCATGAGATTTCGACAGATCATATGCTTTCCAAAGATCGGGCGACCCCTGTCGCGGAAACTGTTAAAAGGGTCCCGGTGGTAATCAAGAACCTTGTTGGGGTGGGGGAAATTGCCCGGATTTTGTCTGTAACCATAGACAGAGATACCAGCCGATAAACGGCAGCGGCATCAATCAAACCCGTCTTTTTCCCCGGGGATATCTACGCGCCATATTTACGCAGCCTTCCGGCGTGCGCCAATGCCAGGCCTATGAGATGAATACCAGGCCGCAGGCCCAGCGACCCCGCGAGACAGCCGTATTCATCAAAGTTTTTTACGGCATCAACACGAGCAGATTGCGCATGTAACATAACCGGCACGGGATGCCAACTGTGGTGTTTCAGCCGTGCCGGAGTGGAATGGTCGCCGGTGACGACCAACACATCGGGTTTAAGGTTCGCTATTTTGGGAATCAATGTGTCGACAGCCTCCAATGTTTTGACCTTTTCTCCGAAGTCGCCGTCTTCACCCGACGAGTCCGTCTTTTTTACATGAAGAAAGAAAAAATCCTGATCACCGCCATAGACATCCTCCAGGGCTGCGAAGGAGGCGTCAAGGGTTCCGGTTTCCGGCTGCGCCGCTATGGACATACCTAAAAGTCGAGAGACACCGCGATACATAGGATATGCCGCCACGCAAGCGGCCCGAAGTTTGAAACGCTGTTTCAAGGATGGGAAAGGGTCATAGCGGTCAATGCCTCTTGTCAATATCGTGTTGGCTTGATCTTCATCGGCCAAAATGTTCTTCACCTGGTGTATGAAGGATTTTATTACCCGGGTCGTATGTTCAGAATTCTTATTTTTCGCTTTCGGCTCCAAAGGCTCGGAACCGGTTGTTTGTGGGTCTGTATCTGTGACATCTCCCCCAAGTCCGTCGCCCCGCAGTATCAGGACCGCCCGATGTTCTTTGACCGTTTCAAAGAAGAATTTTCCCTGGAAGTTTTCCAGGTTGATTTTTTTTCCCACTTTTGTGCACAGTTCACGATTTTTTTCTGTGTTAATCCTTCCCGCCCGTCTATCGACCACACGGCCCTGTCTGTCGATGGTGGCAAAATTCACCCTGCCCGCCACATCTCCCGACTTCAATCGAAAATCAATGCCCAAGGCCGACAGTATGCCTCTGCCGAGTTTGAATTCGAAGGGATCATAACCGAATAATGCCAAGTGGCCGGGACCGCTGCCGGGCGTGATCCCGGGACCGACGGTTTCCAGCAAACCGCATGCAGACTCTCGGGCTAAAAAGTCCAAATTCGGGGTGGCGGCCATCTGCAGGGCGGTGCCGCTCACGTCTTTGTTGGGCAGCCCCCCCAATCCATCAAGAACGACGTAAACAATCCTGCCCCCGTTGCTTCGGGCAAGGCCTTCCCATACCTTCGTAATATCCATAAACACCTCCGTTTGCCGGTTGGTCGAAAATGCTCCTGGTTGTTATGCGGACAGAATCACTAAATATAGCGGGCAGCAATAGCGATGATCAGCACAATAACCATGACCCAAAAAAAGAACCCCAGGGCGGTTAACGTGGCTTTTTCTTCAGCCTGTTCTTTTTTGGGATCCACGATCTCCACTGTTGATTTTTCCTCAGCAGTGGGTATTGCGGCAGCCAGCAGCAGTGTTACCACCAGCCCGGCAAAAAAGAAGGGCACCCAGTGCGTGCCGAAGATGGGACGTCCCATGGGCACCAACCAGACGCCCGCCGCCCACGTAGCCAGGAAAACTACGACAAAAGACATGGCTACGCTACTCCAGGGGCCTTTTTTTCGAAACGCTCCGGCAAAAATCGCGGAAAAAAGCAAGGCAAAAAATAAGGCGAAAACAAGATGGTAAAAAAACATCGGTACCTCCATTTTGATAATATGAGGTTTACTCTTTTAATGGGCATGACGGCAAATAGTCCATACCGGAAAATATGTATTGTGCCGATTCTTATTCAGTATACCAACATTATGTGATGATGAATGACCCTGCAATGTGAAAAGATACATGTTGTTTTTTTTCGATATACGTAAAAACCCTTATGTACCCAAGGGGTAATTATGGGTAGGTGGAAATAGGAGGATCGCCGGTACATACCGCATATAAGTATGGTCGCATCCCTTATCTTGGATGCGGTTGCGGTGGACGTGGTGAGGCATTTCAACGGGCTCAGGCGGCAACTGCAAACCGGCCTGACTGTTGGGAATTCAGGGAACAGTAAGAAAAAGAATCAATTGAACAATGGGGGTTAAAGATGGGAAGGCGTGATGAATCTATCAAAAAGGATATTATAGAACAGCTTAACGGGGACAGCCGAATCGATGCTTCAGGTATGGACGTAAGGGTGGAGGGCGGCGTTGTGACCCTTTCAGGGGCCGTTCCGGACTTGATGACGCGCCAAAGAGCGGCTATTGAGGCCTCACTCATCACAGGTGTGGGTTCGGTCAAGAACGACCTCAATGTACAATATGTGGTTGCGATGGTGGACGACAAAGAACTCGGGTCTCGCATAAAATACCTCCTGGACTGGTCTTCGGGTATTGATGCTACCGGGGTTCATGTTACCGTATCTGCCGGTCGGGTTTTTCTTGAAGGGTCGGTGGCCACATTCATGGAAAAAATGAAGGCGGAAGAGCTCGCTTCCAATGTCAGTGGCACTCTTGAAGTGACGAACAAGATCGCGGTGACGCCGGCCAAAAGCCACTTTGACGAGACTATCGCCGAAAACGTGGTCAAGTCAATTGCCAGAAATACGAACATGGACATGAATTTAATAGATGTGAATGTTCAAAGCGGTATCGTCACATTGTCGGGTGCGGTCCCCAGCGGGATGTCCTTGCACGCGGTATGTGCCGCCGCCCAGGTGATTCCCGGTGTGGTGGATGTCATAAGCCACCTTGTGGTTCAAGCGGATTGACATGTTTTGGGTTATATCCGGTTTCGTTGTATCTTTGTCTGAAACTCGCTGCCGTCAAATACATTATTCCACGTATTTACAAGTAGATATAATAATATATCGTGAAGATATTTGGTGCGATGAAAATAGAAAATAAAAAGAAGGGAGAATCAACCATGGACGAAAAAGAAAAATATTATGCAGAAATCGAAACGAGACTGACCAAATTCAACGACACTATTAACGAACTCAAAAAGAAACAGGAGCGCAAGGGCGTACACTATTCCCAGGAACAAATGGACGCGTTGGCCCGGAAGGGGAAGGAAGTCAAGACGCGGCTTAATGCATTAAAAACGATCCAGGACGAAAAGGAGTGGGAAGGATCGAAGGCGAAGTTGGAGCAATTTGCCAAGGACGTGGATTCGGGTCTACGTGAAGCAATGACCCATTGGTTTTAGGCGTCTGTTTGCTATAGCGTCTGTCCAAAAGGCGGATGAATTAAGAAGAGGAGCGGAATAGATGCGCAGACACATGGCACGGTTGGAAGACTATGAACCGCTTGTCGGGGCCGAGACCGTTGAGCGTATCAAAAAAAAGGCCGACGCGCTGAAAGGCCTGCACGTGGCAAATGTCAATTCGACCTATTACGGCGGCGGGGTGGCGGAACTTTTAAGGTCGTTGACCCTGTTGATGAATAATGTCGGGATAAAAACCGGTTGGCGTGTGATTCAAGGTGCGCCGGATTTTTTCAGTATCACCAAAAAAATGCACAATGCCTTGCAGGGCGAAGAAATCAATTTGAGCTGCAGGAAATGTGACATCTATGAAGAAGTAATTTTGGAAAATGCAATTCGAAACCATCTGGACCATAACATGGTCATCGTTCACGATCCGCAGCCGCTTGCCATGATTAATCATTACAAGAAAAAAGGCCCCTGGATCTGGCGCTGTCATGTGGACCTGTCACAGCCCAACAAAGAACTATGGAAGTATCTGTCTTCTTTTATAGAAAAATATGACGCAGTCATACTCTCGCTCAAGGATTACGAACAGACATTGAAAACGCCGCAACGGTTTTTCATGCCGGCCATTGATCCTTTGTCCATCTTGAATTGTTCTATGGAAGACGATGAGGTCAGTGAGAGGCTCGGGCACTATGACATCCCGACAGACCTGCCGCTGGTTGTCCAGATATCGCGTTTTGATCGATGGAAGGACCCGGAAGGGGTTATCGAAGCGTATAAAATAGCAAGAAAAGAGGTGGACTGCACGCTCGTGCTGCTCGGCAATGTAGCTACGGATGATCCCGAAGGCTCGCGCGTTTATGAGTCTCTTCTTGAACAACGGGAGGAGCGGATCATCATCAAGAGCGTGCAAGACACCGCATTGGTGAACGCACTACAGAGGCGTGCAGCCGTTGTTTTGCAAAAGTCTTTGCGTGAAGGCTTCGGTCTGACGGTGGCGGAAGCCATGTGGAAAGGCACGCCCGTTATCGGCGGCAATGTCGGGGGAATTCGTTACCAGATCGAAGACGGCGAAAACGGTTTTCTGGTCTCTTCGGTCAAGGAGGCTGCCGAGAAAATTGTCGTACTGCTTCGCGACGCTTCCCTATGCGAAAGGATGGGCGCCAATGCAAGAGAGACGGTGAGAAAACATTTTTTGCTCAGCCGCTACCTGGAGCAGTACCTGGATCTATTTTCGGGTTTTGAGACAATTTATCGGTTAAATGCCGGACCGGTGTAGATATCCAAAAGGGGGGATGCAACATCTTGTTTGCCGGAGGGCGCGATGGAGTCAATTAGCAGTCCTCAAAGCCATCGTGGACAAAACGTTCCAAGGGGGATAAATCCCGGACGATCTTTGTTGCATTATCCCTGTTAAGAACTCCGAATAGGCGATTTTCATCCGGATGAAGGCAGGTTGAAGAAGGATAAGGAGGAAGCGATGAAAAAAAAATTGTTTCAACTTTGTGTGGTGTTTGCCGCGCTGCTGTTTGTGCCCTGGTATGCGCTTGGCCATTGCGAGATCCCGTGTGGTATCTACGATGACGAGATGCGGCTGAACCTGATCGCCGAGCACACCACGACTCTGGAAAAATCCATGAAGGAAATCAAGCGACTCGTCACGGGGAGTCCATTCAATTACAATCAAATGGTGCGCTGGATCATGAACAAGGAGGATCACGCGAACCAACTGCAGGAAATTGTGACCCAGTATTTCATGACCCAGCGTATTAAGCCTGATCAGAAGGGCTACGAAAAACAACTGGTTCTGCTTCATAAAATGCTCGTCGCCGCCATGAAATGCAAGCAAACCACCGATCCGGTCCATATCGGGGAACTGCGTTCTCTGCTCAAGGATTTCCGGGAGGCCTACCTGGGGGATCATGGTCATCATCACGATAAATAGAGCGGAACAGAACAGACCTGAAATGCAGGGAGACCGAGATCCATGCAGCAATTGCGAATTGCGGTTATCTAAAAAGTTCAAGTCGTGTTTCGGCCGGCCGAATGGGCATCGATCCGCGATCCGGCCTCCTTTTCATATAAAATTGAGCTTTCCGGATAACCGCATTGCGAATTAAGGAATTGTGAATGCGCGAAACCTAAGGAAGAAATAAGTGACGAGGAGGCATCATGAGTCGAGTAGCTGTGATCATTGCCAATCTTTTCGAGGATTCCGAGTATACCGAGCCGGCGAAGGCCTTTCAGGGTGCGGGGCACGAACTGATTCATCTGGGACTGCGGGCCGGTGAAACGGTGAAGGGGAAGAAAAAGGACACGCCGGTCAAGATCGACCGGGCGGTCCATGAGGTTTCGGTGGACGATTTTGACGCCCTGTTGATCCCCGGAGGGTATTCTCCCGATCAACTGCGGGCCGATGACAAGGCAGTGGCATTTGTTCGGGATTTTTTTCGAAGCGGCAAACCCGTCTTTGCCATTTGTCACGCGGCGCAACTGCTGATTACGGCTGATGTGATCCGGGGACGAAAGGTTACGGGCTGGAAATCGATCGTTCAAGACATCAAGAACGCCGGCGCCCATTTTGAGGATGTGGAGGTGGTGGAAGATGGTAACCTGGTTTCAAGCCGTCACCCGGGAGATCTTCCGGCATTTATCGAAGCATCTCTAAGGTACCTGGGCTAACAAGAAAAGGAAGTTTGGAACCATGAACAGCTTTTTGGCGGCTTCTGAAAGACAAAGGGGGGGAAACAATGCTAAATTTCGATGATCTTAAAGGGATGGCTGTATTGTCCGCCAAGGAAGGGAGGGAACTCGGACGGGTTGCCCATGCGGTCGTTGCTTTGAAACAACGCAAGGTCATCGGCCTGATTCTGGAAGGCGACAAAGGAGAGACGAAGGTCATCGCGACTACGGAAATCCTTACATACGGAAAAGATGCCGTCATGGCAAGTTCGGAGGAAAAAGTTGTCACCTTGGACGACCTGACCCGTGGAAAAGAAGATGCCGCATCCAGCCGACAGATCATTGGACTCAAGATTATCACCAAGGATGGAGAGAAGGTAGGCAGAATCGGCTCCATTTGTTTCAACGAAAAAAACGGGTTGATCACCCATTATGTGGTTTCTGAAAGTATCTTCAGTGATTTGGTGCACGGCACCGGGCTGATGCCCGCCGATGGCACATCGGCACTGAGCCGAGATGCGTTGGTAGTGACCAAGACCTCTGCCGAGATTTCGGAGGTGATGAAATCCGATCCGGGCCTCGTGGGGAGGACCGGAGCAGTCATAGAAAAAACAGAAACAGGAATAAAAAAAGCGGTGAAGAAAATGGAACACATGGTGAAGCATGAAAAACCTCACGATCAAAAATAATACTGCACACCGGCCGAGTTGCGCCCAAAGGTCGACGGAGCGAAGCAATGCCTGTTCACAACAACGAGATAGCGGCTATTTTTAATGAGGTTGCGGACCTGCCGGACATCAGCGTGGCCAATCGCTTCAGGGTTTGCCGATAAGTCGACAGGGCAGCTTTATCATACCATCCGGGACTCCAAAAGCCAGTCTTTAGACAGGTTCATCTATTCCCTGGGCATTCGCCCCGATCAGAGACGAGAAGCAAAATAAGACAAGACCGATTGTGGAAAGGCGCGCCGATTCCACGAGGCTCCAGTTTGGCTGCGAGTCCCTGCATGGCTGCATTCAGGGCTGCCTTGCTGGATCGGTAATAATAGCTGCCGGGGTGCTCAATGTCGGCAATGCTGCCCATGTGGCTGCTGAATTTTGCCTCTCACAGAAGCCGGTAGGGTGCCGCCCGCTTTGCCCACTCACTGGACGGGTAGTCCGCTTGGAGCTTCTGGTAGGCCTCTTTCAACGGTTCGGCCTTGTTGGTCATCTTGTAGCGGCTGACCGCCTGATAGTATACCGCCTCGGGCGCCGCATGACTGCCCGCATACTGTGCGAACAATTTGTCGAACCAGGAGACGGCGTCTTCGAGTTGCTGTTTGTCAAAATACAGCTTGCCGATTCCAAGTTGCAGGGAAGGGATGAGCTCCTCCGGGGGTAGAAATCCGGTGGTCCGGTGGTGTTCCTGCCTGTCCTGGTCCAGGATTATCAGCGTCGGGGTCCACACGACATTAAACTCCCGACTCAGGGGCTTGGCGTCGAAGGGTACCCGCAGGGGAATCAGGTTGTGTTGAATAAATTCGCCCACCATGGCGTCGGGATACGTAACCGCATCCATCTGCTGGCAGCCGATTCAGCCGGGGTTGAAAAAATCCAGAAAAACAGGCTTGGCCTCACTCTTTGCCCGGCGTAACGCCGTGTCCATGTCGTTTTCCCATTGGATGTCGGTAGTCATCTTTGTGCCTCCTTGAATGTTGATTTGATGGTTATGGATCATGCCTCCATGAGTCGGTCTGTAAACCCCTGTGGTGTGCGCGCCGCACCAAGAGGGGATCAGGAAACCGGGATTGCCTAGGCAGCGATACTCTCAGGAATGAAGAAATGGGTAAATAGGTCAAAACGTGTATTTTGCGATACCGGGTCATGTACGCAAACTTACCCGGATGTAATCGGAAAAGAGGTTATTGTTTCTTCAGTCCTTAAAAGCATCGTATGCCAAAATACATGTTTTACCCTATTTCATACCGCCTCGTTTCGTCTATATTGAAGATACCATCACGAATGGGCCGCGTTGAGCGGCGCTTTTGATCCTGAACAGGAGTGTTTATCACATGGAGACCCATAAGGTTGTCGCCGAGATAGAAGAGGTAAAGGTTGAGACCCATGACGTCAAGACCTTCGTGCTGAAACCCCAGGAAACCATCTCCTTTACTCCGGGGCAATATTTCCTGGTATCGATTCCCGCCCACAAAGATTTCAAAAACGAATGGCGTCCCATGACCTTTACCAACCTGCCCTGGGATGCTCATATTACGTTTTCCGCCAAGCGTATGGGAGCATTCACCGGCGCTCTACATGCGCTGGCCGCAGGCGGCTGCCTGCAGCTCAAGGGGCCTCGGGGCGAGTCGCTCAACTTTGATGCATCCATCAGAGACGATTTGGTCTTGCTGGCCGGCGGATCCGGCATTACCCCTTTCATCAGCATCATCCGCTATGCGGTGGCCAAGGACCTCCCGAACCGGATAGTGCTCCTGTTCAGCAATAAGTCGGAAAAGGACATCATCTATCGGGAGGAACTGGACCGCCTGAACGGCAAAAAGCGCATCAGCGTCGTCTATTCATTGACCAGGGAGATACCGCAGGACTGGGATGGGGAGCGGGGACGGATCGACGGCGACATGATCCGCAGGCACGTGGACCGACCCAAAGAAAAACTCTGGTATCTGTGCGGTCCGCCCCCCATGACCGAAATACTGGAACAGGCGTTGGAGGGGATAGGTGTTTCCAGGAAACGATTGCGTCTGGAGAGCTGGCAAATTCCGGGAAAGGCTCAGAAAAAGAACGACGGGTAGAGCGAAAAAAAACACTTGTTCGGGAGGAAAAACCGATGACCATCGAACAGACGACCAAGGGGTTTTATGAGACCTTGGCCTTGAATGTCCAAAAGGGTGATACCTTTGTCATCCGGTTTAAGAATGATCCCACCGTCTACGTGGGGGTTCCGATGCTCGACCTGACCGCCCCTGACGAAAGGTTTGCCTTTCAGATCCTGGAGCCTGCGGCCAAGAAAGGACTCGTCAGCAGAACGATCGACTCCATTGATCTGATGGACCGGGTCTAGGGGTAGGGGGCTGTCGGGAAACGCCAGCCTGTTCGTCAGAGGTCGATCGCTAGAGCCCCAGCCGCTGTCCGGTTCGAAGCCGCAATTATTGGACCAGGAGATAATTACATTGTTTTTCTCTAATGCGACAGATATCAAAGTCATTCATTGTTGATGACGATAAATATATTCGAAAACATGCGTCGGCATTCTTCAGCACTTTGTGACAACCTAATCGCAACGGGGAGTTTGCCTGGAAGGTCTAGTGAATCAGGGAGGCTGCGTCGATATACCCTTATGCTTGTCCCTGTGTGGGTGCTTGCCGTAGGGGCGTCCCTTGTTTTCGATGTCTACACGGTCCGCGGGAACACCAGGGAAATAGCCATCCAGTCTGCCCTTGCCCATTTCAACAAGGATCAGGCCTTCCGTTTCTGGGCCACGTCTCATGGTGGGGTGTACGTCCCGGTAGACGAAAGGACGAGTCCCAATCTCCACCTCGGTCATGTCTCTGAAAGAGACATCGTTCTTCCTTCCGGCAAACGGTTGACCTTGATGAATCCGGCCTACATGCTTCGGCAGATGCAGGAAGAATTTGCACAACTCCATGAGATTTTCGGGCGTATCACGAGTGTGCAGCCCTTGAGACCCGAAAACCAGGCAGACCCGTGGGAACGGAAGGCCCTGGAGGCTTTTGAATCGGGCGTGCAAGAAGCGGTTGAATTCTTGTCCATCGAGAGTGCGCCTTTTCTCCGACTGATGCGTCCAATGTTTACGCAGGAAGGCTGCCTGAAATGTCACGGCGTTCAGGGGTACAAAGTGGGAGATGTGCGAGGAGGTGTTGGGGTAGCACTCCCCATGACCCCCTATCTTGTTCGAGAGCGCCGTCGTATTGTCCAATTGGCTGTCACCCATGGGATTATGTTGACAATGGGGCTGGTCGGGATTTTTGTGGGTTATTCGAGACTGAAGAAGGGAGTTGTGGAACGGGAGACAGCCCGGCGCGAACTGGAACGATATAATGTGCTTCTGAAGACAAAAAACCAGCAACTTCAGGATTTCACTTCCATTGCATCCCACGATTTACAGGAGCCTCTCCGGAAAATCCAGATGTTCGGGGCCCTCCTGGAAGAACAAACCAGAGACCGATTGCTCGATTGCGAGCGCGACTATCTACACCGAATGACGGATGCGACGGAACGGATGCGAAAAATGCTCACGGCCCTTCTCGGTTACGCCCGTATCTCTATTCAGCCCGTGGATCGCAAAGCGGTGGACCTTAATGAGGCGGTTCAGGAGGCCGTTTCCATGCTCAGGGCGGCAGTGGAAGAAAAGGGGGCTGTCATCAAAGTTGACTCCCTGCCCGTGGTGACCGCGGCGCGGCAACAGATGGTCCAACTCATCCAAAATCTCATCGGAAATGCGATCAAGTACTGTAAAAAAACGCCTTCCATTCATGTGTGGGCCGAAAGAAGAGATAGCCTTGTGGAAATTTTCGTATCGGATAACGGCATCGGTATTCCGGAGCAATGCACTGAGCGCATTTTTGCGCCTTTTGAGCGTCTCCACTGCCGGACGGAATACGAAGGAACGGGCATGGGACTCGCCATCTGCAGAAATATCGTGGAAGGCTATGGCGGCCAAATCAGCGTGCGGAGCACGCCCGGGAAAGGGATATCTTTCGGGTGATGTTGCCCTGTGCGGGAGAAAGGCAGGCATAGACGGTTTTTGCCTTAGTGATAATCTTTCTTCTCCATCCACGGTTGTTTTACCCATTTCAGCTCAAAGCACTTTCGGGTAAATTATGGTTGTATGACCGACCAATAGACCAATAAGACCACCAAAATGCCGCCAAATTGGTCCTTTTTGCCCTAACCCGAGGGCTTTTTACCCATTTTAGCTCAAAGCACTTTTGGGTAAAAAAGCGTGTCGGAGTTGGTTTGCGCCTACGGGATATCGTCATTGGATATGCAATATTCGTTATTTCGTCCAACATTGCGGGCAACGTGATTTTATCCTACATCTATCCAGCATCATCGGTTTGATCACTGTTTTGCGTCCTTGACATCGGTGTAGCTGATCCGGTATATGGCCCCTGCCCGGTCGTCCGACACCAGAAGCGCTCCGTCCGGCATCACGAGGATGTCCACAGGACGGCCCCAAGCCGTTGCGCCCTGGAGCCAGCCTTCCGCAAAGACCTCGTATTTTGTGGCATTCGTGCCCTCCACCCGGACCTGGGATATGCGATATCCGATAGGCACGGACCGGTTCCATGAACCGTGCTCGGCAATGAAGACTCGCCCCCGGTAGGCCGCCGGAAACATATCCCCTGTGTAAAATTTCATCCCGAGGGCCGCCACGTGGGGGCCGAGTTTGATCGCCGGAGGGGCAAAGTGTGAGCAGGGCCGCTTTGCGCCGAATTCAGGGTCCGGAATGTCCCCCCCATGGCAATAGGGGAATCCGAAGTGGAGCCCCTTTTTGGGCGCCCTGTGCAAGGTATCCGGTGGTAGCTCATCGCCCATCCAATCCCGTCCGTTGTTGGTAAACCAGAAGACCCCGGTTTTGGGATGCCAGTCAAAGCCCACCGTGTTTCGGATACCTCTGGCAAATATCTCCAGTCCGGTTCCGTCGGGCGCCATGCGCATGATGGAAGCATAACGGGGGTCTTGGCGTTCGCAAATATTGCAAGGGGCGCCTACGGGAACGTATAGGTGTCCGTCCGGTCCGAAACCGATGTATTTCCATCCGTGATGCTCATCTTCCGGGAAATCGGCATTGACCACGACCGGTTTCAGTGTCTTCGGCAAGTTAGTTTGCAGGTGGTTCTCAATGTCGTCGTAGCGAAGGATCCGGCTCACTTCCGCCACGTAGAGGTCTTTTCCCCGAACGGCTACGCCATTGGGCATATGCAGTTCCTGGGCGAGCGTCAGAACCTCATCGGCTCTGTGGTCGCGATTGCGATCTAATACGGCGTACACCTTTCCCTCCGTCCTGGTGCCCACAAAGACTGTTCCGTCGGGGCCAAGGGCCATGGAGCGGGCATTGGGGATATTGTCCGCATAAAGGGAGATCTGAAATCCGGGAGGCAGCCGGATGCGATCCAACCGGATATCGCCGTAGGGCAGGGCCGGAAAGCAGGCTTGTAGCAACTGGATAAAAAAAACACCGGTCAGCGCAATGACAATCTTGCTTGGTTGCATGTTTCCTCCTACGTGTTTTTGTTGGTAAGCGTCATTTCCCTTTGCCCGAAAAGATTCGTACAGGGGTCTGTGCAAAGGTTTCTGTCTATGGCCGACAAGTTGGTCCGTCCGTGTGCGTTTGTCTATAAGGGAAATCCGGTATTTTTTTCTTCTGACTTCACGAGTGCGGTTGTCTGAACCGCAACAGCGAGCCCATAGCTCACAGCTCGCTGTGCAGGAAATTTCAATTCCATATATGAACTCGACAGTCCAAAGTTCTCTCGCTCTGCCTTGGCAGACGTCCCATGTTGCAGTACGTACCTGCGACAAGCAGTGGGGCGATCAGGGAAACTTACTATTACAGCATTTTATAGATTTCCGGGCATGTACGTAAAAAATTACTTGACATACCCACTATGGGCCTGTATCCTCCCTTCATATCTCTCACGAAAGGAGGAGACCCGATGGACCAGTTCGACAAATATCTCAAATTTCAAAAGGAGGTTGCACAGGCAACCATCAAGATCGCGGAACGGTTCCAACAGCCTGAAGGGGAACGGCCACAGAAACGTACGTCAAATATTGATGTCGTCCTTGACGTACTCCAAACCGCTGGCAGCCCCCTTCACGTTGCCGAGATCATCCGCCGGGTCCAGGAAAAGCACGGCATCGAATTGGCCCGCGATTCGATCGTCTCGGCCCTGCTCAAAAAAGTCCAAGCCGGCAAAGGCGTCGTGCGCACGGCCCCCAACACCTTCGCTTCGGCAAAGGAGGGGCCATGATCGGGCATATCAGCCGTATCCTGGAAGGCTTCCGGCCCTGTTTCAGCCGACAAGCGGCTTATCATTGGTTCGTGACCGTGGTGCTGGGCTTTATCGTGCGCATCGACCACTGCGGGGCCAGCTCCTTCGTGCGCTGGCTTGCGATCCGGCCATCGCTGTACACGGCGCTTCTGGCCTTCTTCCGCGCCCGCTCCTGGCAACTTGGTCCGATCTTGCGCCGTTGGTGGCAAATCGTGCTGGAGCGGTGCATACCGGTCCAAATCGACGATCGACTGGTGCTTGCCGGCGACGGCATCAAGGTTGCCAAGGAAGCCGAAAAGATGCCCGGCGTCAAACGGCTGCACCAGGAGTCGGACAACTCGGGCAAAGCCCCGTACATCTACGGGCACCACTGGGGAGTGATCGGTGTTCTGGGCGGTTGGCGTAAAAAAAATTCTTTGCATCCCGCTATGTGCCGAGCTCCATGAAGGAGTAGAAGCGCTTCGCCGTTTCCAGAAAAAGACGGCTCCGCTGGTTGACGGCCAGCCCAAGGTCAGCATCACCAGCCTGATGGCGGCCATGGCAGCAGAATTGGTGCCGGCACTGGGAAAAAGGTGTCTGCTGGTACTGGACGCCTATTTCGCCGTGGGACCGGTGTTTGCGATTCTCAAGTCCGTGCGCGATGCCGCCGGTGTCCGGCTGGTGCATGTGGTCACCCGGGCCAAAAACAACGTGGTGGCCTACACCGACGCACCTTCAAAAACCGGACGTCGCGGCCGGCCGCGTAAATACGGTGAAAAGCTTGCCCTGAGCGAACTGTTCGATACTCATCGGGCGTCTTTCGAACAGGCCCGAATCGAGCTGTACGGGCAGGTCAAAACCGTGGCGTTTCTGTGTCTGGACCTGCTCTGGAAGCCGATCAATGAAAAGGTACGCTTTGTATTGGTCTCCGACGGCGCCGAGCGGTTCATCCTGATGGGATCAGACTTGACCCTTGACGCCCGGGATATGATCCTGGCCTATAGCTACCGGTTCAAGATCGAGGTGACATTCAAGGTCCTCAAGCACCTGATGGGAGCCTTTTTCTATCGGTTCTGGACAAATGCATGGCCCCGCATCGGCAAAGCCTCCAACAGCGATCTCTCGGCGATCGACGACAAACGCCGCCAACGCTTGATTGGGCAGACGACCGACGCCATCGAGGCCTTCGTCAACTTCGGATGCATCGCCACCGGAATTATTCAGATCCTGGCACTGAGTTGTCACAAAACGATCTGGCAACGCTACAGGGGATGGCTGCGGACCATCAGTTCGAGCATTCCGTCGGAAGAAGTCGTCCAGTCGGTGGTCCAGCAGGAATACTACCAGAATTTTCGCGATTTCAGAACTGACGCGATTTATCGAATAATTATGTCAAAGAACCGCGACAA
>CAYSGJ010000024.1:0-4418 GCA_964430705.1 uncultured Desulfobacterales bacterium
CAAGCCGCCGAAGCTGCATAACGGAGGTGTTTGGAAGCCCGATATCCGAATGATATCATTCGAACATATTGCAGGACACAACACGCGTCTTTGTTCGAAACTTCCTGCATCTTGTTCATATAATCCGGTTCTGAGTAACCGGCACAAACCCCATATATGTTGATCTGTGATTTGAATATGGTGTTGCTGCTTATTCCACTCAATGTGCTTTCCTGTTCCGATGTTTCACCGTCCGGTTGTTCCAACCGATTCCGTCCAGCCGTTCCAAAGTAAACCATCCCGTCAGTCGGAGCGTAGCGACCCTGTGACAAAACTGTCGGCCGGCTGGAGGATCGGATACCCATCCGCCTGCCGCGACACTGACTTTCCGGGGTTTTGGATGTGGATAGTCGTTGAAAAAGATCAAATTATGTGGTTTGTTTTAAAGGCCGGCCGTCCTGGAAACGAAAATAGCCGGTGGATTCGTTTGGTAAGACCGGACTGTCGCCTAACCATATGGTGTCGATTTGACGAATACCCTCCAACGACTTTTTAAGCAAGGACATGGGTCGGGCGTTTTGCCGGCGCTTGCAGTGTGTTTTGTTTTCTCTTTGTCTTGCTCAGGCTGTTCCATGGGCACTGTTGGAGGCACGCGCCGGATACAAGGCAATGGTTCTGTGATGAACAAGGTGATGCCGCCATTCGAAAGGGAAATTACGAGGCCGCGATAGCCATTCACCAACGGTTTCTCGATGAGCATCCCGACAATGGTTTGGCCTTATACCATATGGGTTTTGCTTATGGCCGGATAGGCGACTATGCCAACGAGGTGCGGTTCTACGAAAGGGCCCTGAAGGTCGGCTTTGCAGACACAACCCTTTTCTTCAATTTGGGCATGGCCTATGGGCAGTTGGGTCAGTTCGAGAAGGCCATCGATACCTTCAAAAAAGCGTTGGCCTTGGAGCCGAAAAGTGTCGACAATCATTTCGGCCTGGGTGTGGCTTATCAAGGCATGGCTGATGACGAATCCGCCAAAGGAGCGTTTTTGAGGGCGATTGAACTGGATTCGGGTTATGTGGAGGCGCGGTTACACTTGGGTATGCTGTATGCGGAGGAGGGTGAATTTCAACGTGCTCGTGCCCAATTAAACAAAGTCCTGCAAATCGACCCCACCCACGATGTCGCTCGGCAATCGTTGCGCATTTTAGACAGAGAGTGACGGCCGGTTCCCGTTTGGTTGACCCGGCGAAAAAAGGCCCTCATGTTTTTTTTGCGGCCCATCAAGGAGAAACGGCATGGACCTGAAATTGCTTTTAACCACCTTCGGGATGGTTTTTCTTGCCGAGCTGGGCGACAAAACGCAGATTGCCACCTTTTGTTTTGCCGCTGAGGGAAAGTCCTGGTTGGCCGTGTTTGTCGGTTCCGCCAGCGCTCTTGTACTGACATCGTTGCTGGCCGTGGTTATGGGATGCGCGGCGACGAAGCTGATTCCTGCCAACCATATCAAGATGGGCGCCGGGATTCTTTTCATTGTTCTAGGTGTTTGGATGGTCTGTGCCCCGGGAGGCAAGTAGGTGCCCGGCCGCTTCTTGCCGTTTTTTTTCGTCGTCCTGTTTTCCGTATTCCTGCGCGCTGAACCTGGCAGGGCTGACGGCCTTGCTGAGAACGATACCGGTGAACAAAAGCGATATTCCGCCATGACATTGACGCAGTCTCTGGTGCTTGGATTGGTGGAAGGCGTGACGGAATACCTGCCCGTAAGTTCCACAGGACATCTGCTCTTGGCCCAGCGTGCCATGGGCATCGGCGTCGTATCACCCTCGCTTTCGGAACAGCAACGCACCCGCGCCAAGACGGCAGCCGATGCCTATGCCATTTGTATACAGGCAGGCGCAATTTTGGCCGTACTGGGGCTGTACTTCGGGAGAGTGAGACAAATGATTATGGGGCTTGTGGGAAAGGATCCCGCAGGCTTGAGGATGGCGATCAACATACTCGCCGGTTTTGCCCCCGCTGCGGTTTTGGGTTTGGTGTTTGCCGATCTGATCAAGGCATACCTTTTCGGGCCGTGGCCTGTCGTGGTTGCCTGGTTTGTGGGTGGTGTGGCGATCTTGGTTGTGGCCTGGCGGCGTAAGGCCCGGGGTTATAAGCCGGCAAGCGGCAGGCCGCTTCATGAGCTGACGTGGCGGTGGGCCCTGGTGATCGGCATTGCCCAGTGCCTGGCCATGTGGCCGGGGGTCAGCCGAAGTCTCGTGACTATCGTCGGCGGCATATTGGTTGGGTTGTCTCTTCCCGCGGCTGTTGAGTACAGTTTCTTGTTGGGCGTGGTAACGCTTGGGGCGGCGACCTCTTATGATAGCCTCAAGCACGGGCAGACGATGCTGGAGACCTTTGATCTTTTGTCGTTGGGCACAGGGCTTCTGGTCGCCTTTATTTCCGCGGTTGTTGCCGTGAAGTGGATGGTGGCGTATCTGAACCGCCACGGCCTGGCGGTGTTCGGGTACTACCGGGTCGTTCTTGCTGTGGCCGTTGCCCTGTTGCTCACCGGCAACGTCCTTTGATCCGTTTGCTCCATTTGTAAGACACCGGCTATGACCGAAGCAGCCGAAAAGGGTCCGCCGGTTCAGCGATTTTTTGATCCAAAATTGCGGACGCCCTCTGGTTCCGACGCCCTCTGGTTATGGATTGACGGAACGTATCGTTTTAGTCATTGGAACAAGAAGCGGGGTATCTATGCGGCTGGTTGAAAAAACATCCGGGTTGATGAAGGGAATGCAGATTTTCAAAAGGACAAACCGTTACGAAGCAGGCAATAGTATACAAGGGCGTAACGGCGAAAAAAACAGGTCTAGGATGGCCGATAGGACTTTCTGGGTTTCAGGCTGATCCTTTTTTTTTCGTTGTCAATATTGATGGTGTAGTGATTCATGAAATCCATACCCAGAATGCCCTGGAACCTGTCTTGTCCGCCAAGGTTCAGATCTGCCACAGCTACAAGGAGATCGTTCCTGTTTATGGCCCCAACCCGTATGGAATTCAATCTTGCCAATTGGGCCTGAACGTCTGTGGCCATGGTTTTAAGGGTGATGCCCGGCCCGGGTTCCGCATGCAAGCCCAGTTGATTTGACAGAGCCGATGAAAGAACCGTAATCCCGGCTCCTGTGTCAACCAGGACTTTGGCATGGATCATGTTGTTGAGAACCACCGGCACTACAATCTGACCGTTTGCCCGGGAAAACCCGACAACGGTCATGACGTCTTCGTCCGATTCTTGACCGGATCCGCCGCTTTCCGGTACGGTTGCTTCTCCTTGCCGTTCTTCAAGCGTTAATGGCGGTTCCGTGTCTTTTGTGTCGGTTTCGTCCATATCCTGCAATGCAATCGCTTCGTAAAGCCTTTCCACGTCCGCCAGGGAATAGTGCTCATAGATGTCATAATTCTTTTTATCCTCGTCAGAAGCATTTCTCAGAAAATGGGCAAATTCTCTGTCGGCCATCTCGTATTTAGCCTGCCTGAAATAGATGGCTGCGAGGCGAAATGCCGCCGGTGCAAATTCGGGATCTATTTCTATGGCCATGAGATAGCATTCAATCTCGGCGTCTGAGTCATCATCAAGGCGCTCGCCTTTTTCAAACCATTGTCTTGCCGTGAGTTGCCCCTGTTCGCTTTCGTCCTCCACGAGCGCACCGTCATTGTCTGTTGGGGACGGCGTGCCACTGCCGGTGTTTTTAATATCAAGATTCCCGCGTTCGGGTCGCACCTGCTGTCGGGGTGTGTTTGTAGATGGTTCGGGACGGGCATTGCTTCTCTGTGTTGCATCGTGGCCCAGCAGTGCGGCAGACCCTGCTTTTTCGCTGGTGGCGGTTTTTTCGAGAGGATCGTCTTTTGAAAAAGAGGTAAAAAAAGTGATGGCGGTCAGGGTCGTAAGTACGAAAAAAGCCCCCCAGACGCTGATATTACGTCGTTGTCGCCTTTTTTGCTGAGCATATCTTTCGATGTTGACGCCACAAAGAGCGCAATAAATGTCGTCCGGTTGGCTGAATCTACATTTTGGGCATATCATCTGTTCAGGCCCTGCGAGATTGCCACGAAACCCTGGGACGCCACCGGTTTGTCACCGGTGTCGTTCAACGCGATGTGCCGACAGGCGCAATCCATTCTTGGAAGAAATAAGCAACATTCCAATTTACACATCGCGAGACTAACAACAAAATCGAATGTTGTCAAGGATTTCAGGGATTTCTATAGCTGCCCGGCGCTTGTATGCTTCGTGAGCGTCAGGATTTTCCGGTTTCCATTTTGTACGGTTTCCCGGCAGTGTTTGCCGGGAATAAACCCAACGGGGCGATAGCGACAAAACCTTTCCGCTGTTGGTTTTTGATCGGCGAATATTTCTTTTCCCCGTCAAGTTTTTTTTATTGCGTGCCGATACAAAGGCC
>CAYSGJ010000025.1:0-14022 GCA_964430705.1 uncultured Desulfobacterales bacterium
TACGCGCACTTATGAGCGAGTTTTTGCCTGTTGATACCAAAATAGCCGGCTGTTGACACACACGGCTATCCCTCAAGTATGCTTTAACCGGATGAACCAAATTAATCTACAAAACACGGCTCCGTTATATGAGTCAAATAAAAAGCACCATATGTCATGGTTCATGTTATTGCGCCTGTGGATACATAGGCGCTTTTTATTCAAATGACTTGGACATCCTACCAAAATTTATGCCGAAATCTCTAAAAACGCCCAATTACGAAACGACCTGTTCAAGCCTTTTACCTTGACACCTCCAGGCAAATAGGCTAGCAAATTCGTTTAATCTTTTGACGAGGTGCCGCTCAACCGTGGACGAATCGAGCCAACTGATTCAACAGAACCAATTAATCCAACAAAGGCTGGAAAAGGCAAGAGACTTGGAGCGCGAAGGGGTGGATCTGTACCCCAACCACTTTGTGGTCTCGCACACGACCAAGGAGGTCCGTGCGCTCATCGACCGGCAAGACGGAGGCATTGAGGGTGTTGTCTTTTCCATGGCCGGGCGGATTGTGGGACTTCGTTCTTTTGGCAAGGCGGCCTTTTTTCATTTTAGAGACGGCGCCGGCAAGCTTCAGGTCTATGTCAAGCGTGATGAGGTCGGGAAAAAGGCTTACGACCAATTCAAAAAGTTCGATGTTGGAGATTTTGTGGGGGTTAAAGGCCCCCTGTTTCAGACCAAGACAGGGGAATGGACCCTGTCTGCAAAAGAGGTGACTCTTCTTTGCAAGGCGGTCCGGCCCTTGCCGGAGAAGTTCCACGGCCTTAAAGATCCTGAAAAGCGCTATCGGCAGCGATATCTCGATCTTATCATGAATGGTGATGTGCGGGCTCTTTTTGTGAAGCGTGCCCGAATTATTCAGGCTGTTCGAGAATTCTTGTTGGAACGTGATTTCCTGGAAGTGGAAACACCCATGATGCAGCCCATTCCCGGAGGGGCGGAGGCAACTCCCTTTAAGACCCATCACAATGCACTTGGTATGGACTTGTTTTTGCGCATCGCGCCGGAACTTTACTTGAAACGGTTGGTTGTGGGGGGCTTTGATCGGGTTTTTGAAGTCAACAGAAATTTCAGGAACGAAGGCATCTCAACGCGCCACAACCCCGAATTTACGATGTTGGAGTTTTATGTGGCTTATGCCACGCATGAAGACCTCATGGCTCTTACCGAGGAAATGTTCAGGTATGTGGCCCATCAGGTGTTGGGAACGACCACGGTTTTGTATCAGGGAAATGAGATTGCTCTTGACAGACCATGGCGTCGGTTGTCTTTAAAAACTGCTTTGAGTGAATTGGGCGGCGTCGATCCTTCTTTGTTTAATGACAGATCCGGATTGCTGGCATTTGCCGCCGCCAACGATGTAAAGGTTACAAAGGTTGGAAAATGCGGTAAAATACTAACAAAGCTATTCGACGTGTTGGTGGAACCGCAACTGATTGAGCCGACTTTTATTGTAGACTATCCCGTAGAGATTTCACCGCTTGCCAGACGGAGCAAATCAGATCCCGAATTGACAGAGCGCTTCGAGTTGTTTATTGGGGGAAGTGAAATCGCCAACGGGTTTTCTGAACTCAACGATCCCGTTGACCAGAGGGACCGCTTTATGAGTCAGGTCACAGAGCGAGAACACGGTGATGTGGAAGCCCATCACATGGACGAAGCGTTCGTGAAAGCCCTGGAATACGGCATGCCTCCGACAGCAGGCGAAGGGATCGGCATTGATCGGTTCGTTATGTTACTGACTGATGCGCCCTCCATCCGCGAGGTAATCCTGTTTCCCCTTTTAAAGGAAATCACCCCGTAGCCATTTGCTGTTTTAAGGTCCGCAGCCGCATGGAGGATGCGGATCAGATTGTCGGACACTTTCGGCCCGGGATGTCATTTCGGTTCCAGATGATTTTTGAATCCTCGTGAATTGATTTTTAGAGCACGGAAACCATGTCGTTCGAGCTATTTTTAAGTCTCCGATATCTTAAGGCCAAAGGAAAACAGGTCTTCGTTTCATTCAATACGGTGATATCCGTTACGGGCGTCATGCTTGGTGTTACGGCCATGGTGGTTGTTCTGGCGGTCATGACCGGATTCGGAACAGAAATCAAAACGAAAATACTGGGTATGAACGCCCATATCAGAATCATGGATAGAAGTGGAAAAGTAGAACATTATTCCAGGACGCTCAAAATGATTGAAAGCATCAACGGCGTTGAAGCGGCCGCACCTTTCATTCACGCTCAGATTATGTTGCGAAGTGGCGCCGGGGTTTCAGGAGCTGTATTAAAGGGGATTGATCCTTCCAAGACCGGCCGGGTGTTGGAACTGGAAAAGTCTATTAAGCAGGGCGCATTGGAATTGTTGGATAGCCCGGATGGTGTTGACAAGGAGCCTGGCGGCCAATCCGCTCCCGGAATTATCTTGGGCAAAGAACTTGCCCGGCTCTTATTGGTTGGGCCCGGGGATGAGCTCTTTGCGGTATCGCCGCTAGGAGGCAGTCTTACGCCTCTGGGCTCTCGTATTCCCCATATGAAGCGGTTTCGGGTTGTCGGGGTCTTTGATTCTGGGATGTATGATTACGATACATCTTTTGCATATGTGTCCATCGAATCGGCGCAGAAGCTTCTTAGGCTGGGAGACGCCGTCCACGGGATCGAAGTGCGGGCTGATGATATCTATCAGGTGGGAGGCCTTGCTGATGAGATTTTGGCCGGCCTGGGGACAGGTTATTGGACGCAGGACTGGATGCAGATGAACAAAAATTTTTTCTCCGCCCTTCGTTTGGAAAAAGTCGTCATGTTCATTATCCTTGTCTTGATTATTCTGGTGGCGGCATTCAATATTGTGAGCACACTGATCATGATGGTCATGGAGAAGACCAAAGACATTGCCATCCTGAAGTCCATGGGAATGACTGCAAGGGGCATCATGAAAATTTTTGTTTTTGAAGGATTGATTATCGGATTGGTCGGAACGGTACTCGGCCTTTTGGGGGGCGGTGTCCTTTGTTTTTTGTTAAAGCGATATGAGTTTGTGAAGCTTCCCAGTGATGTCTATTATATCTCTACACTTCCAGTGAAAGTGCAAGCATTGGACGTGACGCTGGTGGCCCTTGCGGCTGTTGCCATTAGTTTTCTGGCCACGCTTTATCCTTCGTATCAAGCGTCTCGATTGGACCCGGTGGTGGCTATTAGGTATGAATAACAGCAATTTCCTGATAGAGGTTGTCGACGTCTGGAAAACGTTCAAAACAAGCGGCGCCCAAGTGGACGTTCTCAAAGGCGCGTGTCTGGGGATACGAGAGGGAGAAATGGTGGCCGTGGTCGGCGCCTCCGGGGTGGGGAAGTCAACGTTGCTCCATATTCTTGGCACTCTTGAGCGACCCGATGCTGGACAAGTCATGTATCGAGGCAAGGATGTCTTTAGCTACAACGATGAAGAATTGGCGGGTTTTCGTAATCAGACTATTGGATTTGTTTTTCAATTCCACCATCTCCTTCCGGAATTCAACGCCTTGGAAAATACCATGATGCCTGCCTTGATCGGGGGGTTGGGTTCGAAGAAGGCAAGTGAAAAAGCCGAGGCCATTTTGGCTCGTGTAGGGTTGCAGGACCGTCTGAAACATGCGGTGGGGGAACTTTCCGGCGGAGAACAGCAGCGGGTTGCTCTTGCAAGATCTTTGGTGTTGAGCCCGGACGTACTGTTGGCGGACGAACCTACGGGGAATCTGGATCCCAAGACGAGCGAGGCGATCCACGATCTACTGTTATCATTGAATCGCGAAGATGGAATAACAGCGGTTATTGTGACACACAACATGACATTGGCCGAACGGCTCTCGCATCAAATGACTCTGATAGATGGCAATGCGGTGCCGATTGACTGAGGTTGGATGAGCATGGAAAGACGAATTTTTCTGGCAATGTGTTGTCTTTTTCTTTTTCCTTCGGCAGCGATCGCTCAAGGAGACGTCCGCGTGCTGGTCCTGCCGTTTCAGGTGTATGCCGTCGAGCCCATGGACGATCTGCGTGAGCAGATTTCCCACCTGATATCCCGGCAGCTTGTAGCAGATGGCGTTACGATTGTAGAGCTGCCGGATCCGGGGGAGACGAGCACGAGCATTGATGGGGTCGACGTGTCCGGTGTCGAACATTTTCGCAGTCTGGGAGTGACTGTGGCGGCAGATTTTGTCATATGGGGTAGTTTTACACTTGTAGGCGATCGTTACAGTCTTGATGCAAAAGTTCTGGATACTTACGGGCAAACACCTCCCCAGGTAGTGTTTATTGAGGGGCAGGGATTGGAAACCATGTTGGATTCGGTGAGAAACTTGTCTCGGGACATCGGTATGAGAATCCTGGGGATGGAAAAAGTGGCTGCTGTCGTCATTAGCGGAAACAAGCGGATAGAATCGGAAGCCGTCAAAAGGAATCTCAAAACCAAAAGTGGTGATCTGTATTTGACAAGAAACATTCGAGAGGACCTGAAATCGATTTTCAAGATGGGCTATTTCGGCGACGTGCGCGTGGAAGTGAGCGGGTCGCCTGAAGGCAGGGTTGTCACATTTTTGGTCGAGGAGAAGGAAACCGTACGCAATATTCGTATTAAGGGGAACGACAAGTTTAATGATGAAAAGATCAAGGAGGCCATGGGTACAAGGGCCGGCGCCATTCTGAATTTCAATACCCTCAGGAGGGACACCCGGGAAATCAAGGCGCTTTACAAAGACAAGGGGTATCACCATGCACAAGTGACCTACGAGATTGAGCCGACCTCGGAGGACGAGGCTAATATCGAATTCGTCATTAAGGAAGGAGAAAAGATTTTTGTCAAAAACATTGGTTTTCAAGGAAATAAGGCATTTGGTGATAAAAAGCTCAAAAGCCTGATGAAGACGAAGGAAAAGGGTTTTTTCTCATGGATTACGTCATCCGGCGACTTGGATCGAGAGGCTCTGGAGCAAGACACCTCGAGAATTACCGCTTATTATCACAACCACGGCTATATTCAGGCCAGGGTGGGGGATCCTGAATTGGAGTACAAGGAAAATTCCATCTTGGTTTCAATCAAGATAGAAGAAGGTGTCCAGTTCAGGGTCGGCAGAGTTGCTCTTGAGGGGGATTTGATTCGTCCGAAAGAAGAACTGTCGGCATCGATCAAGATTTCGGAAGGCCTTGTTTTTAATAGGGAATTGATTCGGGAAGACGTTTTGATGCTTAGTGACATGTATTCCGATGAGGGGTATGCCTATGTAGATATTTCCCCACGCATTGACCATCGTGTTGAAGACCATGAAGCGGACATTACGTATCTTATCGACAAGGGAAGTTTGGTTTATTTTGAAAAAATCATTATTTCCGGCAACACCAAAACCCGTGATAAGGTCATTCGAAGACAATTGAGTATATACGAGCAGGAACTCTTCAGTGGCAGGCGTTTAAAAAGAGGAACCCGCAATCTCCATCGTCTCGACTATTTTGAGGACATCAAGGTAAATACCACCCGGGGAAGCAGCTCGGACAAGATGATAGTCAATATCGATGTGACTGAAAAACCGACGGGGGCCTTCAGCTTCGGCGGGGGATACAGCAATGTGGATAACCTGTTTTTTATGGCGTCGGTGAGTCAAAGGAATCTGTTCGGCCGGGGGCAGACACTGGGGCTTCAGGGCATGATTGGAGGCAGAACAACCGACTTTACTCTCAGTTTTACGGAACCATGGCTTTTCGATATTCCTCTTTCGGCGGGCATTGATCTCTACAATACGAGCAAGGACTATGATACCTATGACAAGGATAGTGTGGGAGGCACCCTGCGCGTGGGTTATCCGATTTATGACCACACCAGGGCCTACCTTTCTTATAACTACGACCGGGCGACGATCGAAAACCTCACAGTCGATGCCTCTACGGCCATCAAGGAATTCGAAGGGACCAACACGGGACATACGTTGAGCAGCACCGTTCGCCGGGATACCAGAGATCGGATTTTCAATGCCACAAGCGGTTCAGACAACAGCGTGACCATTAAACATGCCGGAACTCCTTTTGGCGGGGATATCGGGTTCACGAAATATGTCGCGGATTCGGGATGGTATTTTCCGCTTTTTTGGGACACGGTGGGATTTCTTCATGGCAGTATGGGGTTTATTCACGGCGATTCTGAAGGAAAGCTTCCCACATGGGAACGCTTCTACTTGGGAGGGATGAGTTCTCTGAGAGGATATAACTGGCGCGAGGTGAGTCCCAGGGACCCGAAAACCGACGACAAAATTGGGGGCAACAAAATGATGCTGTTTAACGTGGAGTTCCTGTTTCCCTTAGTCAAAAATGCCGGCATCAACGGCGTCTTGTTTTATGATACCGGCAATGCTTTTAATAATGGAGAAGCGCTGAGCTTCAGCGATTTGAAAAACAGCGTGGGTTACGGGATACGTTGGCTTTCGCCGATGGGTCCGATTCGTCTGGAGTTCGGCTATATTTTGGACTCTGAACGCAGGGGGGAAGGCGGCTGGGAGTTCAGCATGGGCGCTGCGTTTTAGGTCAATAGGCCCCGATCAATTGGTATTGGATTGGCCTTGTTGATGTGGGGTTTCGGCTGTGCCTGGAAAAGGCAAGTGGATTTTCCGAGATAAAACAAAAACTTTGACGAATTCGGACAACCCGGATGGGGTGGTGATGTCTGACGTCGATGGTAACGACTGATGACCAGTGACTAAAGAGTATTTGACCGAAATTAGGAGGTAATTGATGAAAATAAGAGTGATTTGGATCATTGCTGTCGCCTGCTTATGTATGCTTTCCCAGACAGGATTCGGCGCCGAGGTGGCTAAGATTGCCGTTATTGACTTTCAGCGGATTATTGACACCTCCAATGCAGGCATGCGTTCGGCTGCGGAAATCAAGAGCCAGGGCAAAAAGATGGAGCAGATTTTAAAAGAAAAGGAAACCGAAGTCGAGGCGTTGAAGAAAGATCTGGACCAAAAAGCTCTGGTTATGAGTCAAGAGGCCCGTGAGGAAAAAGAACGAGCATTTCGTGTCCAGGCAAATGATTTGAACTCGCTGAAAAAGCGGTATTTGGACACGTTGAAAGAAATGAATTTGAAACTGTCCAACAGGATCAAGGACGATGTCTTTGAAATCGTTGAGGATATGGGCAAACGCGGGGGGTATTTGCTGATACTTGAAAAGCGGATCGGCGGTGTGATCTATTCGCCCAATGCCATTGATGTCACAGACAAAGTGATTGAAGCATATAATGCTTTTGACGCAAAACGAGATACCGCCAACGGATCGGATTAGAGATAGGAATCACAACAGCGGGAAGTTCATGATGGAAATGTCACTGCGCAAGATTGCGGATTTGGTCGATGGGGAGTTGCTGGGCCCCGAGGATCTTCTTGTGCGGGGGGTTGCTCCTCTTGAGCAAGCAGGACCGGAGGATATTAGTTTTGCGGTTTCTGAGAAATACCGGGAGCAGGTTCGCCGGACTCAAGCCGTTGCTGTGCTTGTTCCGCTGAGTTTTCAAGAATCTGATAATACCAGCCTTGTGCGGGTAAAAAATCCGTACTTGGCCATGGCCAAGATTTCAACCCTGTTCCATCTGGTTCCAGAGCCTGTTATGGGAATTAGCCCACAGGCTTTTATCGGCAGCAATTTTAACTGCGGTGAAAACATTTCTTTGTATCCAGGGGTTTACATTGGAGACAACGTGACCGTTGGGCAACGTGTTATTCTCCATCCGGGAGTGGTGGTGGGCAATGGCGTTCAAATGGGAAACGATGTGATCCTTCATGCGAATGTTTCTGTTTTAAAAGGCTGCAGAATTGGAAGCCGGGTGGTCATTCATGCAGGGTCCGTGATTGGTAGTGACGGTTTTGGTTATGCACCGGATGGAGAGTGTTACCACAAGATTCCCCAGTCCGGCATCGTCGTTATTGATGACGACGTCGAAATCGGGGCTTGCAATGCCATTGACAGGGCGACTTTCGGTAGAACCTGGATCAAGCAGGGTGTTAAAACCGACAATCTTGTTCATGTCGCCCACAATGTGGTCGTAGGTGAGAATACGGTACTGGTTGCACAGGTAGGTATTGCGGGCAGCGTGAGGATAGGGCGCAATACCATTCTCGCCGGACAGGCAGGTGTGGCGCAACACCTCACGATTGGAAACCGTGTAACAGTCGGCCCGCAATCCGGAATAGGCAAGTCCATACCCGACGGTGAGATTGTTTCAGGTTCTCCGGGGATGCCCCATCGATTGTGGTTAAAAACTTCCAGCCTTATTCAAAAGCTGCCTGAACTCAAAACCAGGCTGGGATCTTTGGAGCGACGTATCGATGTCCTCGAGAAGGCGTTGGGGGGGAACGAAAAGTGAAAACAGCTTATGACATTCGAAAGATCATGGAGTTTCTTCCTCACCGGTTCCCATTTATTTTGGTGGACCGGATCCTTGAGCTGATCCCGAATGAACGGGTTGTCGGCCTCAAAAATGTGAGTATGAATGAGCCGTTTTTTCAAGGTCACTTTCCGGGCGCCCCTGTCATGCCCGGAGTGCTGATTATTGAAGCCATGGCTCAGACGGGCGGTGTGCTGGCATACCTGTCTCTGGCCGAAGAAAACCGTGGGGAGTTCATGTATTTTATGGGTATTGATAAGGCCCGGTTCAGACAACCTGTCGTTCCGGGAGACCAGTTGAAACTCGAATTAAGGCTAACCAGAAGCCGGGGTGCCGTATCGAAGATGTCCGGCAGGGCCACCGTCGACGAAAAGCTGGTTGCGGAAGCGGATATTCTGGCAATGACAGGAGGCGATCTGTGATACACCCAACTGCCGTCATTGATCCCGATGCAAAGATAGATCCTGATGTGGAAATCGGGCCTTTTTCCGTTGTTGCCGCCGATGTGCGAGTTCACTCCGGGACGGTTGTCGGCCCGCACGTAACTATCGAACAATATACTACCATTGGGAAAGATTGCAGGATCTTTCAATACGCTGCTATTGGCGCGGTTCCCCAGGATCTGAAATTTGCAGGAGAAAAGAGTTCGGTCCGCATCGGCAGCGGCACGACCATTCGGGAGTTCGCAACCATTCACCGGGGTACTGAGGACGGCGGCGGGGTGACGGAAGTGGGCGAAGAAAATTTGCTGATGGCTTATACCCACGTGGCGCACGATTGCGTAACGGGTCGGCGGGTAATTCTTGCCAATGCTGCAAGCCTCGCCGGCCATATACGTGTTGACGATAGTGCCATCTTGGGAGCTTTTGTGGCTGTCCACCAATTTGTCCGGATAGGCAAGCATGCGTTTGTGGGTGCCGTAAGCGGCGTTTCGAAAGACATTCCGCCTTACGTTTTGGCCTCGGGGTCGCCACGGGCAACATTGCACGGATTGAATCTCGTTGGGTTAAAACGTCATGGTTTTGGCCAAGAAAAGATTCTGTCGTTAAAACGGGCCTATCGTATCTTGTTTCGTTTGGGCTTGACGTTGAATGAAGGCATAGAAAGGGTTCGGGCTGAGGTTGAACACACTCCCGAGGTTATCGGCCTGCTTGAATTTATCAGAACCTCTGAGCGAGGAATTACGAGGTAGGGGCCGTCATTGGTTTTTCCCCGGGCACCGGTTGATGGGGGTTGGTTGTCAGCCGTTTCAAGGTTTTTTCCGGTAACCGGGAGCCGGAGACAGGAAACTGATGACTTTTACGTTTCACGATTTACGAGTTTCGAATAACGACATGGACCAATGATCGACGACCAGCAGAGAACCAAGCCGATGAACCGGATCGGGCTTATTGCGGGGAGCGGACAGTTCCCCGTTCTTTTTTCGCTGGCTGCTCGGAGGCAGGGTTTTGCAGTCTGTGCTGTCGCCCATATTGGAGAAACGGACCCTCGTCTCGAGAATGTTGCGGATGCCGTCAAGTGGGTCAAGCTTGGGCAGCTCAAATCGGTAATCCGGTTTTTTAAGGAACAGGGCGTTACAGAGGCCGCCATGGCCGGTGCTATTACCAAGACGAGGATGTTTTTCGACGTCAGGCCCGATCTGAGGGCCTTGAAACTCCTGGCCGCAGTAGATCATACCTTGGACGACGGCATTCTACGGGCTTTTGCCCAGGATTTGGAAAAAGAAGGGATAACCATTCGGGCTTCCACGTTCTTGGTGCCGGGGCTGTTGGCAACCAAGGGGTGCTGGACGCGAAGGAAACCTTCAAAATCCGAGTGGGAAGATGTGCGTTTTGGGTGGCGAATCGTCAAAGAAATCGGAAGGTTGGATATTGGGCAGACCGTGGTTGTTCGGGAGCGCTCTGTGATGGCCGTTGAGGCCATCGATGGCACGGATGCTACGATTCGCCGCGGGGGGCGGCTGGGCCGGGAGAACACGGTTGCTGTGAAGGCCAGTAAACCGAATCAAGATATGCGCTTTGATATGCCGGCGGTAGGGGTTGAAACCATAAGAACCATGGTCGAAGTCAAGGCCTCGGTTCTGGCTGTTGAGGCGAAAAAAACGATTGTCTTTGATCGGGAAGACATGGTCGGATTGGCCGATGAGCATAAAATCGCTGTCCTCGGCGTGGACGAAGAAAACCAAAGCGGGCTTGTGTGGTGAATTGTTGAAAAACACGCTCTTCGTGCCTGATCGGCATCGCCGGTTGCTTTTTCATTCTGTAACCATAGGGTTTTAGGAACGCCATGAAACCATTGCGTATCGGGGTTATAGGGGTTGGATACCTCGGAAAATTCCATGCCGAAAAATATTCGCACATGGATGATGTAAAGCTTGTGGGTGTCGCTGACGTGGTTGCTGAAAGGGCCGAGGATGCTGCATCTCGATTGGGAACCGAAGCGTTTACAGACTATAAAGAAATGTTGGGCAGGGTAGATGCGGTGAGCGTTGTGGTGCCAACGCCTCTCCATTTTTCTGTGAGCCGCTTTTTCCTGGAAAATGATGTGGACGCCCTTATCGAGAAACCGATCACTGAAACCATTGACCAGGCGGACGCCTTGATTGAAATTGCTGATTCAAGGAAGCGGATTATTCAGGTCGGTCACCTGGAGAGGTTCAATCCTGCTGTTATTGCTTTGGGAAAAGTCATAGACTATCCTCTGTTTATCGAATCCCACCGTTTGAGTTACTATAATCCGCGTGGCACGGAAGTCGATGTCGTTTTGGATTTGATGATCCATGATATCGACATTATTTTAAGCTTGGTCAAATCCGATATCGCGCACATCCATGCGGTTGGCGTTCCCGTCGTTACTTCCAAGGTGGATATTGCCAACGTCCGGTTGGTTTTTGAAAACGGCTGTGTCGCCAATGTGACGGCGAGCCGTATTTCCATGAAAAACGAGAGAAAGATTCGGGTGTTTCAGAAAAATGCCTATGTTGCGGTGGATTATGCGGGTCGCAACATCACGGTGATTCGGAAGGACGACAAGGGAACCGGTTTGCCGGTACCCGGGATGTCGATGGATCGATCGAGCTTTGAAGCCGGCGATTCTTTAGAAAATGAACTTGCCGCATTCGTCAGGTCCGTCCGTCATCGAGAGCCGCCACTGGTTTCCGGAAGGGATGGGCGCAAGGCCTTGCAGGCGGCCAGAGACATCCTTGATCAGATTGAAGCAGAGGGCAAAAAAATCCTGGATCCACTGGAATAGTCATCAGTTGTCAAACGGGGTTGCATTTCATGTAAATTGCCGTTTTTTCAACCCCTTGATTCGGTGCGAACGCTTTATGACGATGCCGGCGGAAAGCATGGTATGACAAAGAAGAAGATCATGATTGTTGCCGGAGAGGCCTCGGGCGACGTCCACGGCGCCCGCTTGGTGCGGGCGATGCTGGATATGCATGCCGACCTGGAATTTTTCGGGATCGGAGGAGGCGCCCTGCGAGAGGCCGGGGTCCACATTAGAATTGACAACGCACGGCTGGCCACGGTGGGTGTCTGGGAGGCCCTGGTGAAGCTGAAAATGCTGGCCGCTGCTTTAAGGGTTGCCAAGAAAGATCTCCAAATATTTCGCCCCGACCTCTTGATCGTCATAGATTATCCGGATTTCAATCTGCGTCTCGCCGCTGAGGCAAAAAAATTACGCATTCCGGTTATGTACTATATTAGTCCCCAGATATGGGCATGGCGTACGGGCCGGATTAAGAATATCAAAAAGATTGTTGATCATATGGTGGTGATTTTTCCTTTCGAAGTGGATTTTTATAGAAGAGAAAATATCCCGGTGACTTTTGTCGGCCATCCCCTCCTGGACAACACGTCGGCGCGGGAGTCAAAAGACCAATTGTCTCATGTAGACCCCGCCGGCCCTTTGATTGGGCTGCTACCGGGAAGCAGAAACGAAGAGGTGTCGCGGCTGTTGCCGATCATGGTGGGGGCGGCCGCCCGGATTAGAAAAGAAATTCCCGGCAGTGTATTCGCCATCCCCGTGGCATCCACAGTAGATCACGATTTGGTGGAAGGCATTGTACATGGGCAGGGACAAGGTTTTCATATCGTATCCAATGGCATTCAAGAGGTACTTCAAAAAGCCGAACTGGCCATCACAGCATCGGGAACGGCGACATTGGAGACGGCCATAGCCGGAACGCCGATGATCGTTGTGTACAAGGTCTCCGGCCCGAGTTATTGGCTGGGAAAACGCCTGATTCGGGTTAAACATATTGCCCTTGCCAACCTGGTAGCAGGCAAAGAAATTGTGCCGGAACTCATTCAGCATGATGTTTCTCCGGACAAGATCGCCGGCGCGGCATTGCGGCTGATTAATAATGAACGGGCCCTTGCCGACATGCGTCAGCAGTTGGGTGATGTCAGCCGTCTTTTGGGTGCACGAGGCGCTTCCAAGAAGGCGGCATCGGTGGCCCTAGCCCTGCTGTCAGGCAATTGAGCGAGCATATGGTTGAAATATTGCGACGAACGCGGGAAATAAAATGGTCGCTCATCGGCTTATTGGGAAAGAGCTTGGTGGATTCGATTGGAAAGACCGTTCGCATTCGTGTTGTTGACTATGAGAAAACCAGGGCTCATATGCAATCAAGGCGTTTTATTTTGGCTTTTTGGCATTCACGCATCTTTTTGGTGAGTTATCTCTTCCAGGGATGGCGAGGGGTGGCCCTCGTCAGCAGGTCGAATGACGGTGAGATCACTGCCCGTATCCTGCAACGGCAAGGTCATGATACCATACGCGGGTCGACATCACGGCACGCTGCTCGTTCTTTGGCCGGGCTGATCAGAGCATTAAAAAAAGATGCCCGTCCCGCGGCTGTGGTGCCGGACGGTCCCCGGGGACCGCGATTCAAAGTCCAAACAGGTATCATTACTCTGGCCCAGAAGACGGGGTACGCCATTGTCCCCATAAGCTACAGCGGCAAACGGTTGAAGATTTTCAGCAGCTGGGACCGCTTTATTCTTCCTTGGCCTTTTACCCGGGCCACTGTCATCTATGGCCTGCCCCTTTTGGTCCCGGCCAAGATCGATGCTCGTCAGCGGGAATGGTATCGGCAACAGCTTGAAGCGGAAATGATGCGAATCACAACACAGGTTGATCATTACTACGGTCACCAGATTGATTAGCCCGGAATCCGGGCAATTCTTATCCTGAGATCCGGTTTGAGCAATGGTTGAAAGAAAAGAATCAGAGATAAATCGGTTGACGGCATACCGTCGGGTTTTGGAGTTCGTGAAACCCCATTGGCCCCGTCTCCTTGCGGCCATGGTGTGCATGATATGTGTGGCCGGGCTGACTGCGGCTATGGCCTATACCATAAAGCCCGTGGTGGATGAGATATTCATGGCAAAAGACATGACCAAGCTCAAATTGCTGCCCTTTTTTATTATTATCCTTTTTGTGGTCAAGGGGGCTTGCGAGTTTGGGCAGGGTTATCTCATGAACTTCGTAGGGCTCAGTATTATTAAACAGTTGCGCGATAAACTTTACGCGCACATCCAAATGCTGCCATTGTCCTTTTTCAATAGACACGCGACTGGCTTGCT
>CAYSGJ010000026.1:0-15358 GCA_964430705.1 uncultured Desulfobacterales bacterium
TGTGACCTTATCCACCAGGCTCTGACACATCTGCGTTGGGTCGACACCTTCGCCCATGCATTCGGCCAGTCACAAATGAACCAGGCTGGACACCTTGTCTCCTCCCGATTTGCCGACAAGATCCAGTACGAATTGCGTCCTAGTTTCTTCATCCAAACCGGCAAAAAGCGTCTTCAAAGCGTCTGCCAGCTCCGCCAGTGCTTCCTGCGGATCTATGTCGGCAACCATTTTCAAAAGCTCTTCCATACTGCTCGGATCTTCTTGGCTGATCGTTAAAAATTGTGGTATGCTACTGTTACAGCGAGGCGCAACCACTTAATGAAATACAACTTCAGTGTGTATATTCAAAGATTTGTATTTCCGGGACGACCTTTTTGATTATCGTATGATTCCCACTTTCTTCATTCTTTTTTGTATCTCCTTCCTTTTTTGGCTCAGCCTCAAAAAGTTTTTCTCGCAGCCAAGAGGTCCGTTGCCACGTTGCACAGCGTTTGAATCACACCCGGGATCCGCGAATCCGCCAGCTCGTAAAAGATGAAGGGGCCATTACGTTCCACGGAGACCAGCAGCGACCATTTGAGTTCCTTCAAATGATGGGAAACCAGGGGCTGCGACAATCGGAGTTCCTCGACGATAGTGGTAACGGATTTCTTCCTTTTGCTGATGCAAAGCAAGACGCGCAGGCGATTCACGTCCGACAGGCTCTTGGCCACAAATGCCGCACAGGGAAGGTTCTGATCGATCAACGGACAATCACCCGTTTGCGCAGAGTCCAACCTGGTTGTTTCGGTCGAGTTCGCTTTCGTTGCCGCCCTTTTTCCGCTCATGGTTTCGGTCCGTTCGTCTTTGCGTATGCCGTCCGTATAGCTGGACATATCATTTCAACGCATAAGTGCATATTTATATATTGTTCGGATGGGCGTCAAACCCAAATCTTTATTTTACAACGTAATCAAGATATCCTTTGCTGCGTATATTTCAGATTAAACAACCCCCATGCCCAAAGCGATGGACAGCACCGACAACAAGATGCCGACGATGATTTGAATGGTTTGCAGCGTCATTTTTTTCACGAGCCGGGAGCCGATGAACGATCCTGTAAAGGCTGCCAGGGTTCCTGCCGCGACCGCTATGAAACCGCCATGGGCACTCATCAGCCCAAAATCCCGGGCGAAAAAAGTCACACCATAAACGAGCAGCCGGCTCACGTCCACTGCAACGGCGGAAAGGATCATGGTGCCGATAAAGGCTTCCTTGGACAGTCCGAGGCGGATCAAAAAAGCCGTGCGCAACGCGCCCTGATGGCCGGAAAGGCCGCCGAAGAAGCCGGAGATGATTCCGCCAAGAGGAACATAACGCGTATCGAACGATAACTTCTCCAATCCGGGCGCCAGTTCGATAACAGCAAACCCCATAATCAGAATCGCAATAACGAGCTTGGGCCACGTGACCACGCACAGGCGGCCGGCCAGGGTGTACTCCGTGACCGGCGGTATTCGGATCAAGTGGTTCAGCAACAACGCACCGACGACGGCGGCCGCGGCGGCAGGCAGGGCGAATCGAACCACAATGCCGTAATCGGCGTGCTTTCCCAGGAGTGCCGCCTTGAAGATATTGTTCAGCAGATGGACGATGGCCGTGGCCGCCACCGCCACCTCCACGGGGAAAAACAGGGCAAAGATGGGCATGAGCAGGGTGCCCAGACCGAATCCCGAAAAGAGGGTCAGCGCCGACACCAAAAGGGCCGCCGCGCAGATTACGATATAGATCACCGCTCTTGTATGACCTCCTCATAGAGTTCTTCGATTTTTTTCTTCATAGCTTTCAACAGGGATCGCCCTTTGGGGGTGATTCGGTAATACTTTCGCTGCTTGCCGTCCACCGTACTGGCCCTGCAGGCCAAAAAACCGCCCTTTTCCATTTTTGCCAGGGTCGGATACAGCGTGCCCGGACCGACTGCGTATCCGTGGCGGGACAGTTCCTCCATCAACCCGACGCCGAAGACCTCTTCTTTGCCGGCGTGATAGAGGATATGTATCTTGATAAAAGCCAATTCCAGATCGCGTATCATAGCGCCTCCATCATTGATCCGAAGTTCCAAGATAAAGTTAATATCGACTTGTAATATCGGCAAGCGATAACAACAAGGCTTTTTTTGATGTCGGAACGCCGTACGGGTTGGAAGCGGGCGCCAAAAGATAAAAGATCCCCGGGCTGCTTTTAGAAATCCGGAGGCAACCGTTTAGCGTTTTAAAACACTGGGATTGTTTCTATAATCTTGAAATCATTAGGTTACGTCTTTGGCGCAACCCGACCTGCGGACCCATCAACCTGAGTTCCTTCTATACCATTGCCGACGCTACGAGAGATTCAGACAAGCAGCCGTCCTTGACAACCGAGATCAAATCGCCTATACAGACCTTCACATTTCATGGCTATGAGGTCAGCCGTAACCGTCCGGGGTGAATCATTTCAAGGCCCCTGGTCTGATGACCTCTACTTGGCGCTTATCGCACCGGGTAGAGGTTTTTTTATTGGGGCTGTGAACGGCTGTTAGCCGAACGGTTTTCCATCATGGTTTGGGGATGTCACTGAAGACGTTGCGCCGGCGATGTTCATTTTGTTTGCGACCTTACGAAGTTCACACAAAGAAGACAAGACCGGCCGAAGGATGGAGTCTCTATGGCTTTTGGTTTGGCGCTCATTATCGTTTTGGGATTATCCGGAGACTATCTGTTTCGTCGCATGAAGCTGCCCGGCCTGGTCGGGATGCTTGTCGTGGGGATACTGATCGGTCCTTATGTCATCGATCTTATGGCGCCGGAAATGATGGCGGTTTCGGCGGATTTCCGAAGGATCGCTCTGATTGTCATTCTGCTGCGGGCCGGCCTGGAACTTCGAAGAGATACGTTGAATCAAGTAGGTCGGGCGGCGCTTATCATGAGCTGTCTTCCGGCCGTCTTCGAAATTTTGGCGGTCATGTGGGTCGCACCGGGGCTGCTGGGCCTCACGTATCTGGAAGCGGCTCTGCTGGGTGCCATACTTGGGGCCGTATCACCGGCCGTGGTCGTACCTCTTATGATCGATTTTATGGACCGCGGTCGGGGAACGAAGAAAGGAATTCCCACCCTTGTCCTGGGAGCCTCTTCGTTGGATGATGTATTCGTTATCGTCCTTTTTTCGGCGTTTCTGGGAATGCACGGCGGGGGCGAGGTAAATTTCTGGGGCAAGCTGGCCGACATCCCAATCTCTATCGTTTTGGGAATTCTCGTGGGCCTCATATCCGGTTACCTCCTGTTGCGTCTCTTTCAAAAATACGATTGGCGGCCTCCCAAACGGACGATCACTGTTATGGGGGTTGCCATCTTGCTGACGACCCTGGAACAGGCTTGCGAACCCTGGGTTCCCTTTGCGGGCCTGCTGGGCGTCATGGCCATCGGATTCATCATTCTGGAAAGGGCGGAACCTATTGCCCACATCATTTCTCAGAAACTGAAGAAGCTCTGGGTGTTCGCGGAACTCCTCCTCTTCGTCCTTGTCGGCACGCAAGTGAACGTTCAGGTAGCCTGGAAGGCCGGACTGGCGGGCACGATCGTCATTGTCGTGGGCCTTTTGTTTAGAAGCGTCGGGACCTACCTGTCGCTGCTCGGAACGCCTCTTGATTGGAGAGAAAAGCTCTTTTGCGTTGTTGCATATATTCCCAAAGCGACGGTCCAAGCCGCTATCGGGGCCGTGCCCCTGGCGGCCGGGGTGGCCTCCGGAGAGGTGATCCTGGCGGTGGCGGTACTCTCTATATTATTGACCGCACCGCTTGGCGCTATTGGAATCACATGGCTTGGAGAGCAGGTTCTGGACCGGGGCGAGCGTTCGTCCTTCCGGTTTGAGGAGCTGAGAGAGACGTCCGGCCTTCCCAGGGTCGGCGAAAGAGTCCGCAGCAAGCGTTACGGTACAGTCTGGAAGGTGATTGAGGAAAAGGAAACGTGGATCAGAAAACCGGACGCTTCATTGGCGGGTTGTTCAGAAAATAACCTCGTTCCCGCCATCCACCTTCGATATTGGTGCGAGGATACCAGCCCGGGGCCCGGCCGGGGAAAAACCATGTCTTACCGATATAGCCAAGAAGATCCCCAATTCACTGCGCACTGGGAGATCATTTATGACTGGTGAGCCTGTTATTGTCCAGATATAAATTCATCTGCCGCTTTGCTGGAGATTTAGCGGTCAGTTGGGCGAAGTCCACCTGACGAAGTTCGTCATTGATGAAAAGAGTGTTTCATGTCTAAAATATAATGAACCCATAAGTAACATGCTGACTATCAACCTAAATTGGAAGTGCTACCATGTATTTCCCGGTTGCAGGAATCGAGGTGTCGCCGTGGGTTCCCCCCGTGGTGGCCCTTGTGATCTCGTTTTTCACCTCCATGGGGGGGGTGTCCGGCGCTTTTCTGCTCCTGCCGTTTCAAATGTCCTTTCTGGGCTACACCAATCCCTCGGTGAGCGCCACCAACCAGCTCTTCAACATCGTGGCCATTCCGAGCGGGGTATACCGTTACATCAAAGAGGGCCGAATGGTCTGGCCGCTCACATGGGTGGTGATTATCGGAACATTGCCCGGGGTGTTCATCGGCGCTTTCGTAAGGATTGTTTATCTTCCGGACCCGAAAAACTTCAAACTGTTCGCGGCCGCAGTGCTCTTGTACATCGGCCTTCGAATGGTTCGGGATCTCGTGCGAAAACCACCGCCGGGCATGGACAAGGCCTCCAGTGAAAAGCGCTTTCAGGAGCTGGTCCGCCAATATCGAAAACGCGATGAGGTCTTACAGGGTTCTGCCGGCGGGGCTCTGCCGGCCGTGCGGGTTACCCATTTCAATTTCAAACGCCTCGGCTACGAATTTTACGGTGAGCGTTTTGATATCCCTATCTGGGGCATTTTCGCGCTGAGTTTTGTGGTGGGCATCGTCGGCGGTATTTACGGCATCGGCGGCGGGGCGATTATGGCGCCTTTTTTTGTCTCTTTTTTTAATCTGCCTGTCTATACGGTGGCGGGCGCCGCATTGATGGGCACTTTCATCACCTCCGTGGCCGGTGTAGCGTTTTACCAAGGCATCGCTCCTTTATATCCTAATATGTCCATCGCACCCGACTGGCTGCTCGGACTGCTTTTCGGGCTCGGAGGGATGTGCGGCATGTATCTGGGAGCGCGTTTTCAAAAGCACGTTCCGGCAAAGGCCATCAAGTGGATGTTGAGCGGCATCATCGTGTTTACCGCTCTAAAATATGTCATTGGCTACTTTGTACCCTGTTGAATCCAGGTCGCGTTGATGATAGGTTGGACCCGCTAAAGGCATTTGTATGACGATCAAAAAGTCGATGCCGTGGCATCTGATATGTCCGGGAAGCGACCCGGTTTGTTGTCGGCTGCAGGGCCATGGCGGTTGGGGTGATAATGGCTTGCTCGGAAGATCTGCTGGAATTTCCGTGTTCTTTTCCTCTGAAGGCGATTGGAAAAGCGACGGGTGACTTCGAGGCCTTGGTTCTTTCGATCCTGCAAAGGCATGTTCCTGCCCTTGAGGAAGGTTGTGTGGCCAGCCGACCGAGCAAGCAGGGCAAGTATCTTGCCGTGACGGTGACCTTTGTTGCCGAAAGCAAGGTCCAGCTGGAAGCCATCTACCGGGAACTGGGCAACCATGAGCGGGTGCTGATGGTTTTCTAACGGCATGAAAACCAATGGTGATCCGGCAAGGGCCTGCCGCTATCTGTGGCAGGCCGCGTGCACGCCGGAGCAATCACGCCCATGGCATCATTGATTGTTAATTTGATGATCAAACCGTGGAGGGTTGAACCGCGCCGTGTTGTAGGGGCGCAAAACCGAAAAGCGAACCATGTCTTTTCCCGTTGTGCTGGCTCATGGTGTTTGCCCTTTTGACTTCTTGTGGAATCGGCGCCTCAAAGGTGATGGCATCACCAGTCGCCGCACCGACAGGCGGCATTATTTCAAGGGCGTTCGAACCATGCTCGAATCCAAGGGATATGCCGCCTGCCACTCCAGGGTTTCCTGGGCCGCCGGCGTGGACCGACGGGCCGAAGACCTGAAAACAAATATTGTGGACATCCTTCAGAAAACGGGGGCCCACAAGATCAACATCATTGCTCACAGCATGGGAGGTCTGGATGCCAGACACATGCTGTTCAATGACCGCAAGCAGGGGAAAATCCATAAACGCATCGCTTCCCTGACGACGATTTCCACTCCTCACCACGGCAGTCCCTTTGCGGACAAAGGGATTCAACACCTGCCTTTTGTCATTCCAATGGTCCGCAGGTTGGGACTTGACGTGACGGGCCTACAAGACCTGACAACCGAGGCGTGCAAAGCGTTCAATCGCCGTTCTGATGTGATCGCTTTTGAAAGGGCTTGTGAGGATTCGATCCGGTTTCAAACATATGCCGGCAAACAGGGGCCGCGGGGCATGTTGAGCGCTTTCAGGTTGTCGTTCGGCATTATCAACAAAGCGGAGGGGGAAAACGACGGTCTGGTGTCCGTAGCCTCCGCCAAGTGGCGAGGGGCTTATTTCCAAGGGATCCTTGATGAATGTGACCATCTCAACGAACTGGGGTGGTGGAATCCGGGGCAGCTGTTGGTGGGGGAGAGCCCGCGGCAACTTCTTGACAGAATCCACGGTTTTTACGCGGAGATTGCAAAGGGTTTGCCGTAGAAAGGTGTAAGCTCAGCCGGCAGTGCTATCTCCCAACGGCGGGGAAAAAGAATAGCCTCAGGCAGCCAGCCGTTCCAATAGGCCCACCAGAAAAATCCAAAACCTTCCCACCGTTGAAATTTGGACACGTTCCGTTGGAGAATGGGCGTCCAGAATCGTTGGACCGAAAGAAATCATGTCCATTCCCGGAAACTTATCGCCGATGATGCCGCATTCCAGTCCTGCATGCACCGCTTTGATCTTTGGCGCGACGCCAAAGAGGGATTTGTGAACCGATTTGGCCGTGCTGAGCAGGTGGGAATCAGGGTTGGGCTTCCAGGCAGGATACGGATCGCCGTGAAGAATACGCGCGTCGGCCTGCCGGCCGATGGCACATACCATGTGGGAGACATCTTCCAGCTCCGTCGGCATGGAACTGCGCTGGCTGGTTACCAGACGCACTTCGGAGACATCTGTTTTGACAATGGCCAGGTTGTTGGACGTCTGAACCAAACCCGGCACTGCTTGGCTCATGGCCAAAATCCCATTGGGCAGTCCATAGAGGACATTCAAAACATGGTTCTGGAAAGCAGGGGTAAACACGGCGCCGGGTTTGTCCGGGCTGTCCTGCTCTATGGTAAGAAATGCGTTGGGATCCGCCAATGCGAATTCCTCGCGGATGGTGGTCCTGTATTGAGCCGCCGCGTCCCGCAATGCCGGAATTGCTTCGCGGGGCAGACAGACAAGGGCTTCGCAGTCCCGCGGAATTGCATTGTGTTTGCTGCCTCCGTCGATGCCGGCAACCCGGAGGTCCATCAAAGATGCCTGTTGCCAGAGAAACCTGGTGAGCAATTTGATGGCGTTTCCCCGGCCTCGGTGAATATCGATTCCCGAATGGCCTCCCTGCAACCCGCCGATTCGAATTCGCGCCGGCACATAGGTTGGCGGAGGCTGCTCGATTTGCAGATCCAGGCACAGTTGCGTGTCTTTTCCTCCGGCGCATCCTATATACACGGCGCCGTCTTCTTCCGTATCCGTATTGATGAGCATGCGGCCTTCCAGCATGTCGGGAGCCAGGCCTATGGCCCCGGTCAGGCCTGTTTCCTCGTCTACTGTGAACAGGCATTCTATCGGACCGTGATCCACGTCTTTTGCCTCCAGCACGGCCAGGGATGCCGCCACCCCGATACCGTTATCAGCACCCAGGGTCGTGCCCTCCGCGCCTATCCAGTCACCATGTCTTGTCAGCCGGATGGGGTCTTTTTCAAAGTCGTGTTGCGTGTCCTTTTCATTCTCGCAAACCATATCGAGGTGCGCCTGGAGAACAACCGGCGGACAGGTCTCGTGTCCTTGACCGGCATGGATCCTGACGACCAGGTTGCCGATCGAATCGGTACGGTATGCCAACCCGTTGCGCCCGGCTATGTCCAGCACATACGATCGCACCATGTCTTCGTGCTTCGAACATCGGGGGATCCGGCTGATTTCGTAGAAATGGTGCCAGAGCCGCTGTGGTTCCAACCCTTGAATGATCTCCTTCACTATAAAACTCCTTATATTTTGCTGTCAGGGGCTATCAGTGAGGTTTCCACTGTTGAAAAAAAGCGCGCCCGCATCAAAAAGTAAACCCAAAATGGGTCTTGAAGCAAGACTTTTATGTAAGGGGCCAAGAAATCGAAGGCGCGATATTGCCCATGTGTGATGCAGGAAAAGGCGAAGCCGAGGGACTAGGAGAAAAAAGGCAGCAGGCCGTTCAAGGGCGTGCCCGGGGCGAGCAATTCTCCCAACTCTTCGAAACAAGCAACTTTTGTTCTTTGAGGGATGCTGATAAGGGGGCTTTGGGTTGCGGGATCGATTTGAATTCTTCCCCCGTGTTTTTCGACAATCGGCCGTAAAATACAGGTGAACAGGGCATGGACCCTGGCTCTTTCACTGAACATTTCCGTGGTGTCTGTCGAGCGGGCAAGGTCAATCATGGGATGCCCTTGTTTGTTCAGCCGATCCATAAAACCTTACATCGGCACGAACGCGGAAAAGGTTGAAAAAAATATGCAACCGGACGCAACATGTTCGCGTTCAATAGACTCAACGCGTAATATAATAAATCGCCCACAAAACAATGCCCCATGCGACGCTGCTGAGAATCAGGGCATTGACAAGGCCTTTATAAAATGACATGCAGCAGGTGCAGGCCTGTTGAGGGGTGTCTTCCCGTTCTCGTATGTGGGTGCAGGGTTCCACGCTCATGGGCCTCGGCTACGGAGACTAATAGGCAAAACCATTCCAAAACGACAAACGTCGTGTAATACGATCGTCGGCATAATGTCAAGAGCATTTAAAGCGTTTGGTGCAACAGGCGTGAGCGGTGCGGGATCACAGGCGGGAAAGACCTGAAGGTTTCATTTCTATCGGGTGCCGCCGGGTCTGTCGGCGGCCAAAGATCGTTTCGGTGTCCCCCTATCCCTTGATAACTCCAAGGGGCTTGAGTTTGACTACTTTCTTGCCAAGGCCGGCATTGTGGATCACATTGACCACACTGGTTACGTCCTTGTATGCTTCGGGCATTTCTTCGGCGATGGTAGCTCTGCCGGCGCTTTGCACGTAGATGCCGCGGTCTTCCAGTTCTCGGATAATCGATCGGCCTTTGGCTGCTTTCTTGGCCTGATGCCGACTCAACGCCCTTCCAGCTCCGTGACAAGAACTTCCAAAAGTCTCATCCAGAGCCTTTTGCGTACCAACCATTACATAGGAGTGCCGGCCCATATCTCCGGGTATCAGCACGGGCTGGCCGATGTCTCTATATGCCTTTGGAATCAAGGGGGATTGCGGGGGGAAAGCCCTGGTGGCCCCCTTGCGGTGCACGCAAAGCTTTCTTGTTTTCCCGTCTACTTCATGAGATTCGATTTTGGCCATGTTGTGACAGATGTCGTATACGAGATGAAGCCCCAACCCCTTTGGGCCCGTCTTAAAGACTTCCTGGAAGGCTTCCTGCACCCAGTAGGCTATGATCTGCCGGTTGCAGAAGGCGAAGTTGGCCGCGCAGGCCATGGCTGCGAGATATCGTTGGCCTTCGCGGGACGACACCGGGGCGCAACAAAGCTGTTTGTCCGGCAGTTCTATCCTATACCTGTCTGAGGCCTTGAGCAGCAGTCTGATGTGGTCGTCGCAAACCTGGTGGCCAAGACCCCGAGAGCCTGTATGGATCATCACGGTGACTTGGCCCTTGTACAAGTTCAAAGCGCTTGCAGCCCTTTCATCAAACACCTCTTCCACAAAGGCAACCTCCACGAAGTGATTTCCTGATCCCAGGGTGCCCAATTGGCTTTTTCCTCTTTTGTAGGCCTTCTCGGAAACATCATCCGGATTGCCGCCGGGAATACATCCCGTTTCTTCCACGTGATCGAGATCTTCTTTGTTGCCGTATCCTTGCGCTGTGGCCCAACGGGCGCCTTTTACGAGCACCTCGCCCATTTGCTTTTCAGACAGTTTCAGGTCTTTGCGTCGGGATCCAATGCCGGAGGGAATGTTTTTGAACAACGCATTGACCAGTGTTGGTATAAGGTTTTTGGTGTCTGCCGCATCCAAATCAGACCGAAGCAAACGGACACCGCAATTGATGTCATAGCCCACCCCTCCGGGAGAAATGATGCCGGTCTCCATGTCAAAGGCGGCAACTCCGCCAATGGGAAATCCATATCCCCAGTGGATGTCCGGCATGGCCAGAGATCGTCCCACAATCCCCGGAAGGCACGCGACATTGGCCACTTGCTGAAGGCTGGCATCTTGCCTAATGGCCGCCATCATGTCTTGATCAGCAAAGACCAGGCCCTCGGTCTTCATGTTCCCCGTTTTTGGAATCAGCCAGCGATAGCTGTCTAACTTTATGGTTTCTACGCCCGGCATCGTATCGTTTCTCCCTGTGCTGGTGTTGTCTGCGTTTTCCTGCGGCGTGCAAGCCGCGCTTTTCCGCTGAGCAGGATGGTTTTTTGCGAGTATATATTACCAAACCCCCCCTGTCTTGCGGGCAAGGCCTCACGCCATTGTCCCGGTGCGTCGGGCAAGGGTTCACAAATCGAGAAACACCCGGCACTCCCATATGCCGTGGCGTTTTTCCACATAGACTTGGTGATAAGTGGCGGCCTTGATCCCCGTCTTAATTTTATGCCTCGAAGGATCCAGAAATTCTCCCTCTGCAATGGCGTGCAGGCTGCGTTCATCCATGCTGTTGATTTGGAATTTCCTTAACAGGAGGTTTTCGATTTCAAAAATGTAAAGAAGCTCGTTGAGCCAGCTGACGAGGAGGCTGTCCAACGATGCGGCAGACACGTCAACAGCGCGTTGCTCCCTGAGCAGAATGGTTTTTGGCGATACCAGCACACCAAAAAGGGCCTGTGCCGCATGGACGAACAGGGTTTCCAGGGTCGCCCCTCTGGCTTTAAACCCCAGGTCCGCCGTATGGTCTATGTATTCAAAATCGGCAAACATGATTGACATATATCATGATTTGAATCGCGATTCCATATGGTTTGGGCTTCCGAACGGCTTGCCGCGACACAGGTGGTCAAAAGCGCTTGACAAGTATTGGCATAGCGATTATATCTCTTCTTTTCTCCTTGCTCCGATCCAAAGATAGTCGGGGCTACTAATATCCGAGAGGAGGATTCATGAGACGATACGAAACGATTGTCATCCTACACCCTTCCCTTTCCCAGGAAGACCGCCGGCCCTTTTTGGACACACTCACCAGCCTTGTCCCGGAACCCCAGGGCCTGTTGATCAAGTTGGATGAGTGGGGTCAGAAAAGGCTCTCCTATGAGATCAAGAAGCAGACCCGCGGCTTTTATGTGCTTTTAGAATATTGCGGAGACGGGGCGCTCGTAAAGGAGCTTGAGCGCAACCTGCGTCTGGACGACCGGGTACTCAAGTTCATGACCGTGTGTATTGACCCGGATGTGAACATGGAAAAGGTTAAGGCCGAAATCGACTCCGCCAAGGAAGAGGAGGCTTTAAGGGCAGCCGAGCAGGAGCAGGCGGCCGCTTTGTCAGCCCGGGAGGCAGCACCATCGCAAGAGACCCCCGAACAGGCTCCCGAGGATATTCAAGAGCCTGAGAATGTATTGAAATCGACGGACGAGGAGGTCGCAAATGGTGGCGTATAAACAGACCAGCAGGCCGAGGCGGCCGAGAAGAAGGGTTTTTCGTAGAAGGAAGGTCTGCCGGTTCTGTGCAGACAGCAGTCTTTTAATTGATTACAAGAATCCCAGAACCCTCAGGCTTTTCGCTACAGAGCGGGGAAAGATTATTCCCAGACGGATATCGGGCAACTGTGCGAAGCATCAGCGCCAACTGACCACTGCCATCAAGAGGGCAAGAACGATTGCGCTGATGCCCTATGCAGCGACGATCAACCTCGGTTGATGGTGGTTTTTCCCCGGGCTCAATGGCCCTTTACCATTGGATCGTGTTGATCCTGTGCAGGGGCCTGAGATGTTTTGTGACCGAGGACGTGCCCCGTGAGCCATATCGCCAACGAGCCCCATAAAGAATTTTTTGCCGGTATGGCCGTCACCACGCTGGTTGCCATGGCAGCGTTGTATCTGCCGGTTATTGGGTTTCTGGTAAGTCTGTTCATCCCCCTGCCCGTTCTTTTCTACCGAGCAAAGCTGGGTCGTTCCAAGGGGGCGTTGATCCTGGTCGCGGTTACCGTGGTTGTGGCTTTTACGATGCGGTGGCGCTCTGTGGCCTCCATGGTGTTTTTTTTCCAGTTGGGACTTGTGGGCTTTATCTTGTCCGAGGTGTTTGAAATGGATCTTTCCTTGGAAAAGACCGTGACGTTAACCACCGGCGTGGTTGTCGGCAGCGGTGCTTGCATGTTGGGGTTGTACGGTTTTATGTCTTACGGCAGCCCGGTCACCCAGCTGTACCATTATATGTCCAGTAATCTGCAGCTTGCCCTTGATTTGTATAGGGAAATCGATGCCTCCGATGAAAGGATTGACATGGTGGCCCAGTCCATGGAGGGGATTGTCTATGTGATGCTGCGAATTCTGCCCGCCATCGCCGTCGTGTCGACCCTTCTGGTGGTTTGGACCAACCTCCTGGTGGCCCGTCCGCTGTTGCGAAGCAAGCAGCTTCATTGTCCCGAGTTCGGAACACTGAACGAATGGAAGGCGCCTGAACCTTTGGTGTGGGTCGTGATCGCATCGGGGGGCCTTCTTCTTGTTTCCCACAAGGGCCTGACACTGTTGGGGGTCAACGGACTGATCATCATGATGATGGTCTATTTTTTTCAGGGCATTGCCATTGTTTCATTCTATTTTGAAAAGAAACAATTTCCCAAGGTTCTTAGGGGCATTCTTTACGGTTTGATAGCCATTCAACAGTTGGTGCTTCTCCTGGTTATTGTACTGGGCTTTTTCGATATGTGGATCGATTTTAGACGAATAAAAAAAGGAGTGAATCGTCCGGATGAAACTGATTCTAAGAGAGACCATTGAGGCGCTTGGCACGGTGGGCGACGAAGTGGACGTGGCAAAAGGGTACGCCAGGAACTATCTTATTCCTCATAACAAGGCGGTTCCTGCCACCCCGGCAAACAGAAAGCTGATTGAAAAGCATAGGGAAAAACTGGAGTTGCAGGCCGTTAAAGAAAAAGGTTTGGCCGAAGCGCAGGCCAAAGCCTTTGAAGGAACGGTCTGTACGATTGCAGCGAAGGTCTCTGATGAAGACAGGCTCTATGGTTCTGTCAGTGCTCGGGATATTTGGGAACAACTAAAGGCCCAGGGGATTGAGGTGGACAAAAAGATGATATTGCTTTCAGAGCCGATCAAGACCGTGGGATCTTATATTGTGCCTATCCAGTTGCACCCTGAAGTGAAGCCGGAGATAACGGTAAAGGTCGTCGCCGAAGAATGACGGCTTTGCCCAAGGGCCATCGCGTGCGACGTGTTTCTACTGTGTCGGGCTGCGGTTTCGGCTGTATCCGCTCTTTTTTGCCGCGACTTTTGTTTGACTTTCGGTAACGAGTCTATCAAGTATTAAGGTATGACTAAAAGCGATTCGTGGCTGCAGAAGGTACCCCCCCACAATGTTGATGCAGAGCAGTCCATCCTCAGTGCCATACTGATTGACAACGATACCTTCCCGGAAGTTTTGGAGGTGCTTACCGAGGCCGACTTTTATCGAGAGGCGCACGCCAAGATTTTCAAGGCCATGGTGGCACTTTTCGAACGAAGCGAGCCGGCGGATCTGATTACGCTGTCCAACCTGCTCAAAAAGCAGGGCCAGCTCGAAGCCATAGGAGGCGCATCGTATTTGGCGGAGCTGGTAGACACCGTGCCCATGGCGGTAAACGCCATGCATTATGCCAGGATTGTCCAGGAAAAGGCTCTGCTGAGGCGGCTCATTGAGCGGGCGGGGGGCATCACCAGACGATGTTTTGAAGACAAAAGCGACGTGGAAGATATCCTGGATTTTGCCGAGAGATCGATTTTCGAGATTTCGGAAAATAAGGTCAAACCGTCGTTTTATGCCCTAAAAGATATCCTGCCGCAAACCTACCGAGCCGTAGAAGACGCGTACGAGAATAAAGCCCTGGTTACCGGGGTACCCACTGGATTTCGAGATCTGGATCAAAAAACTTCTGGTTTTCAACGGGGAGACCTGATTATCATCGCCGGGCGTCCAGGCATGGGAAAAACCGCCCTGGCGCTCAACATAGCACGGAATGCGAGTGAAAACAGTGGGGAGCCTGTGGCCATTTTTTCCCTGGAGATGTCGAAAGAACAGCTCTCGTTGCGTCTCCTTTCTTCCGAGGCCGGCGTCGATTCAGCGCGGATGCGTGGTGGGTTTTTGACGCAATCGGACCTGACGAAGATTAATCGGGCTGCGGGTGCGCTTTACGATATTCCCCTTTTCATTGACGACACCCCCTCTATATCCGTCCTGGAGATTCGAGCCAAGGCACGGCGAATGAAAATGAATGACGGCCTGGGCCTTATTCTGGTCGACTATATCCAGTTGATGAAGGGAAGGGCCTCGGCTGAGCGGCGGGATCTGGAAATTTCCGAGATTTCAAGAGCACTCAAAGCGTTGGCGAAAGAATTGCGCATTCCGGTCATTGCGTTGTCCCAGTTGAACCGCAGAGTAGAGGAACGGACAAACAAGCGGCCGATAATCTCGGATCTGAGGGAGTCCGGCGCCATTGAACAAGATGCGGATGTTATTGCTTTTATCTACCGGGAAAAAGTGTACAATGAGGACATAGATCCGTCAAAAAAGATGTTGGCCGAGCTGAATGTGGCAAAACAACGTAACGGACCCACGGGAACCGTCCGGCTGATTTTTCAAGAAGAGTATACACGCTTTAGAGATGTTTCTCCCAGGGAGGCGGACTCTGCCGTGGCCTAGTGTTTCGACGTGCCATTGGGGGCGACGCGGCATACCGCCAAACGGAATAAAACGCTTGCTCGGCACGAGGTCCCAAACACATCGATTCGCAATCGAATGGTTGCGTTGACGGACGTTGCGGGGCGGCCCGGACTCCAGGTAAGGATTATACCATAAAGGTTCATGGCAACATTGGCGGACTCAAGGCCGACCAGCTCCGCCGGCTTACGAATCTATATCGCCGTAAAACGCCTCCCGCCTATATCGTATCCCCT
>CAYSGJ010000027.1:0-2647 GCA_964430705.1 uncultured Desulfobacterales bacterium
AATTTTAGCCTGTAAGGAGCCTGCCCATGTTTGGTATGGGAATGCCGGAGATTCTTTTAATTCTAGCCATAGCATTGATCATCTTAGGACCCAAAAAGCTTCCCGAGATCGCCAAGAGTTTAGGCCGAGGAATTGCAGAATTCAAAAAAGCAACCAGTGATTTTAAGCAAAGCGTAGAAGTAGACAACGACTTCAAAGAAGCCAAAGAAACCCTGCAGGATATGAAAAGGGACGTCGAACAATCCGTGCGGGACACGATGGCCCAGGGAGCGACCACCGTGAACGATAACGATTTTGGGCCGAAAGACCCCCATGCCGAGACTGCAAAGAAAGACGCAACAGACGCATCTCCGCAGGAATCTTTCGAGGACCCGTCGCCCGGGCAGGCAGAAGAGAAGGCAAAACCGAAGGAGCCTTCCAACAATGCCTGAAGACGAAAAGCTTCCCTTTACTTCCCACCTTGAGGAACTTCGCAAGCGCTTGATTATCTGTTTTGTTGCCGTAGGGATTGGATTTTGCGCCTGTTACGGCTTTTCGAAACAGCTTTTTGAGATTCTCATGCACCCCCTTCTGATGGCCATGCCACCGGAAGAAAAGTTGGTTTATACCGGCCTGCCGGAGGCCTTCTTCACCTATTTGAAGGTGGCATTTCTCGGAGGCGTTCTGTTGGCTGTCCCGGTAATTGCGTACCAGTTCTGGCTGTTCATCGCTCCCGGGCTTTACGACAAGGAAAAGCGCTGGGTTATCCCCATCGTCTTTCTGTCTTCCGTGTTTTTTGTAGGCGGGGCGCTTTTTGGCTATTTCATTGTCTTTCCATTTGGATTCAATTTTTTCATGGGCTTCGCCTCCGATTCGATTCGCCCCCTGCCCTCCATGAAAGAATATTTAAGCTTTTCGACGAAACTGCTGATTGCCTTCGGCGTCGTATTTGAACTTCCCCTGTTTGTTACTTTCCTGGCGAAACTGGGAATCGTGGACGTCCCGTTTCTTAAGAAAAACCGCAAATACGCTCTCCTGCTCTTCTTTGTCTTTTCCGCCATCCTGACCCCACCGGATGTCGTCACCCAGGTCATGATGGCCGGCCCCTTGATGATCCTTTATGAAATCAGCATTTTCGGCGCCAAGATATTTGGAAAAAAGAAGCAAGAAAAAAAGGCGTAACAATCCAAGGAAAAGGCGGGCTAAGGTTTTGCCCTTGACATCCGGCATAGCTTTTGGTATCCGGTAGTTATGTTCGCTCGCAGATTGGAAAGGTTTTTTTGATAGAAACCGGTTGGAAAGGAGGTGAAACCGAACGATGAAAAAAGGATTGTTGGTATTAACGGCTCTGGCGTTTAGCATGGCGCTTGTCTTTTCCGTCGTGTGCGCTACAGACGTTCCGGACAACATCACCATGAAAAGCCCGGTCTTTGAGGAGCACAAAAGGAGCTTGGTGACTTGGAGCCACAAGAAACATGCAGAGGATTACAAGATCGCCTGTGCGGACTGCCACCATGTGTATAAAGATGGCAAGAACGTATGGAAAGAAGGCGATAAAGTCCAGAAATGCACCGAGTGCCACAAGGAAGCCCGGGCACCTCGTGGGAAAGATGCGCCTAAACTGAGCAAGGCCGAAAAGATCAAGGATTACTACTACGACGCCATTCACGACAATTGCGTAGGATGCCATAAGGCCGAGAAGAAAAAGGGCAAGGAGGACGCCCCAACGACCTGTAACGCTTGTCATCCGAAAGAGTAGTTAAAACAATACGAACCATAAAAACAGGGCGGATCTCTTCGGGGATCCCGCCCTATTTTTTGCCCACTGCGTAGAAAGAATTATCCCGAAACTCCAAGACTCAATCCAACCCACTATTCCACTTTCGTACTTTCAAGATTTAGCGCTTTCGTGATTCATTTCTTGTTTTTCTAACTGCCGACGTCCGGCCGCTTTCACCATGGCCCGGGCCCAGGACGGCGTTCCGGAGGCGTGAATATGGGTGTAGGTCGCAAGCGTGTTTTTATAACACAGCCCGTCGCCTTTGCCGTCAAGGCCGCCGCCTCGGATCATCCGAAAGGCCAGACCATCGGACGGTCTTCGCCATGTCAGGACGCTTGAATAATGAAACTCATGCCCCCGGATCTCCATCCCTGTTTCAAAATACGGGTTGGGCCTTTCCACCCGCAACACCGAATATCCATGGCCCTGAGGTTTTTTCGAAAACCCGAATACGATGGGAAGCACACCGGCCATGGGATAGGTCCCATGGTTCAAGACCAGGCTCTCACCGAGATACATGAGCCCGCCGCATTCAGCGTATATGGGAAGGCCGTCTTCAGCAACACGCCGGACGTCGTCACGAAAGCCCTTCTTGTCTGTCAACGATTGGGCATGGGTTTCCGGAAACCCGCCTCCGATGTACAAACCGTCCAAGTCCGGCAAATGCTCATCGGATAAGGCGCTGACAATCACCACTTCGGCGCCGGCGGTTTCCAGGGCCTCCAGGTTTTCGGGGTAGTAAAACTGGAAAGCGGCATCCCGGACAACGCCGATGCGAGGCCGGGGAAAAAACGGGGATGCCAAGAGGTCTCCCCCCCCCCCTCCTTTTTTCAAATGGCCAGGGGGGATTTCACGGGGGGTTTTCAGAAAAGCCCCCTGCCCGGCACC
>CAYSGJ010000028.1:0-11661 GCA_964430705.1 uncultured Desulfobacterales bacterium
CGAAATCCGCCCTGTATGGAAACCGATGCATATGCAGCCGGTGTTCCGGGTTGAAGCGCGTAGCGCAGAGGGCATGGCGCATGGGGTAAACCCAAAAAAGCGGTATAGGGCGCGTGTCGTGGGCGGCGAAGTCGCGGAGGATTTGTTTAATCGGGGTTTTTGTTTGCCTTCGGGAACGGCCATGACCGAAAAAGAGTTTGAACGTGTTTTCCGGGTTATCCGAAACTGTTGCCATAGATAATCGGCAATCGATCTTTTTTCAAATACATCAAAAGGACGCTTCGCGGGCGGTCCCTTACCGGTTATCCGTTTTTGTCAACAATGGAGAGTTCGATTCGTTTCCCGAGCACGGATGCCGCTTTACTGATTGTGGCGATGGTCACGTTATATGAATCTTCATTGAGTAGACGATCCAAGGATGACCGGCTCGTTCTCATCCGGCTTGCCATCTCTGTTTTGGGTATGCCTCGTTCCTTCATCAGGGCTTTAATCTCATGTGCAAGGGTCTTTTTCAAGGCATTCAGCTGAACTTGCTCGTAGATGCCTTGTTCCTGGAGAAAATCCTCAAAGTCTTGTCCGACATATTTTTTATTGATCACGCTCATCCCTCCATTTCTTTTTTTCTATCCCGGGCCAGATCGAGATCCCGCTTGGGGATCTTGGTGGTTTTCTTGACAAACCCGTGAAGTAGATACATTTGATCGGATTCTGAAAAGAATAGGACCCTCGCTGTCCGGCCGTGAGAAATCCTGGAACGTACCTCAAAAATCCCATCGCCAATAGGCTTGCATTTTGAAGGGCCTACGGGCCAATGGTATTCTATATTGGCAATATCTCCCCCAATCTCGATTCTGTCCTCTTTGGATAATGACAAGAGCCATTCCCGTACGGGCATTCTTCCCGAAGGTGATTGATAAAAATGGGCATTTATAGTTTTTCTCCTTTCCACAAAGGGATTGTACTGTTTATGGTACTTTTGTCAAGAGCTGTTTCTTCATGTGGATGAAAAACCCGGGATGATAGGTGATGGGCGATTCTGATTTGCGGAATCGCTCTTCATCCTACCGATTTCACGTCAAACGTATTTTCGGTAAATCGCCCCTGAATCCCCGTAATTCCAGCATTCTCCTTTACCGATTTCACGTTTGACGTGAAATCGGTAAATCGATCACCGAATATACCCGGCTGCAAGACGGCGAAAACCTTCTCAAGCCCCACAGAAAACACGTCTACCAACTGCCGGCAAACGAAATGGCCATTGCTCACTGGAAGGTGTCGGTGGGGTATGGCGGGTTGCAGGCGCTGGTTGGGATTGGAGCGTTGCTGCTTCACCGATTGGTGTGGTGACGGTAACGGTTTTCTTGGGCGGATGTTTTGCAGCGTTTTGTGGTTTTGGTTACCAGGTCCGATTGCGTGTGAAACGGGGCGATACCAAACTGCTGGGATGAATCCCTGGCCCGCTACGTTTGGAATCTTCGTTCACGCTCCCCTTTACCGATTTCACGTCAAACCTGAAATCGGTAAGTTGTGCGCACAAGATGGATAAAGAGAACACGTCACTCCGGCTTCGCATGCTTGGCTGTCATGGGCGCCAAGAAAGACCCTGTCATGGCCGTCGGAGTATCCTTCCGGCAAGCGTGTTGGACTCGAAATTTTAAAAAGTTCAAGATCCCTGATAGCGGGTTTCAACTCATGCGACAACTATCCTGACACAGGGGGCAGGATCTCGAGACTTTTCAGCGTTTTTTGCGCCTTTGTGCCGGCCGCAGCGCCCAAATACTTAATTTATCCTCGCTGGCAACCGACTGCGGAATTACCCACAATACAGCGAAAGCCTGGATTTCCGTGCTAGAGGCAAGTTACATATTGTTTCAACTTCGCCCGCATCACGCCAACTTCCGAAAAAGATTGGTCAAATCGCCCAAAATCTACTTCTATGATACAGGGTTGCTGTGCTGGTTTTTGGGGATTCAAGAAGCCGAGCAGATTGCAACACACCCGCTTCGGGGGAGTATTTTTGAGACGTTTATCGTATCGGAACTGATGAAAGCCCGTTTGAACCGAATGGAAAGTGCAGGGTTTTTTTTCTGGCGTGACAGTAACGGCAACGAAATTGATCTTATCGTTGATTACGGCGACAAACTGATGCCCATCGAAATCAAATCCGGCAAGACGATCAATCGCGACTTTTTTACCGGGCTTGAACGTTGGACCGCTTTAGCTGGTAAGCAGGCTTTCGCGCCATCGCTTGTTTACGGTGGAACCGAAAGCTCGTCTCGAAAAGGCGTCGGGATTTTTGGCTGGCCTGCGGCAGGGCAGGTCCTGGATCAAAATCGCCTGGGGGCATCTTTGGAATGAATTCATAGCGTAAAAGTAACTGCTGTTGAACGCTGATGAACCGGACGTGCGCGCACTTCTGGAAAACCCACCTTCCACACAACTGCGAACCATTATAGGAGACCACAGGATATTCTGTGTGGACGAGGCCCAGCGCGTTTCGAACATCGGGATAACGCTGAAGCTGATAACGGATCAGATTCCGGAAGCCCAGGCCATATCGACCGGATCTTCCGCGCTGGAACTTAATGCCACCATAGCCGAGCTGCTCACCGGCCGAAAATTTGAATGCAAACCGTTCAGTTTGTCTTAACCGGAGGGCAACCTTAAGCAGCTGTTTTTTTATATATAATTATCGAATCTTTTTAACACCTTTTTAGAGCGTTTGGATCGTTAATATCGGGTTATTTGTATCCGAAAATATTTTGACAATGTTGTAAATATAAAATATGAATTTATATTATGCCCGCAATGATTCCCCGGTTTTTGAATGGCTTTGTTGAAAAAGGACTACAGCAGGTTCCTGCCGTGGCAATTTTGGGGCCTCGTCAGTGCGGGAAGACAACCCTGGCGCGTCAACTGGTTAAGCCGGTTGAGAATGTTCTATACCTTGACCTGGAAAGGCCTTCCGATCTGGCGCGGCTTTCCGACCCCGAGGCATTGTTTGCGGCCAACCCCGATGCACTCATTTGCATAGACGAGATTCAAAGATTCCCGGAGCTTTTCCCGGTCATGCGGGTGGCCATAGACCTGGATCGGCACCCCGGCCGATTTTTGATTCTGGGATCGGCCTCCAGAGACTTGATCCGGCAGAGTTCGGAGACATTGGCCGGCCGGATCCGCTATCTTGAGTTGACACCTTTTCTTTCAGGCGAGGTGGTAAAGGAAACAGAACTGAGTTCGTACCGGCTACGCGGAGGCTTTCCATTAAGTTGGCTTGCATCTGACGATGAGGCCAGTTTCGAATGGCGCCTGGATTTCATTCGTGATTTCTTGGAACGGGATATTCCCATGCTGCAGCCGCGAATACCGCCCGACCGTGTCAGGCGGCTCTGGACCATGCTGGCTCACCTGCATGGTCAGCTGGTAAATATGGCTTCCTTGAGCAGTGCTCTGGGAGTGAGCGGCCCCACCATCCGGAATTATATCGATCTGTTGGAAGGCGCATTTATGGTGAGACGCCTGGCACCTTATGCTGCAAACCTAAAAAAACGACTGGTCAAGTCACCCAAGATGTACTTGCGGGACAGCGGAATATTGCACACGCTGCTGAATATTAACGACCGCAATACCCTGCTGGGACACCCGGTATACGGCGTTTCCTGGGAAGGTTTCTGCCTTGAGAACATCCTTGCCAGATGCCGCCGCACCGTCCAGGCCGGTTTTTTCAGAACGGTAAGAGGAGCCGAAATCGACCTGGTGCTGGAGCAGGGTGATAAAAAAGTTGCGGTTGAGTTCAAAGCCTCGGCAGCGGCGAAACCGCAGCCCGGTTTCTGGACGGCCCTAAAAGACTTGGCGATAGAACGGGCCTGGATCATCGCTCCGCTTAAAGGAGAAGGCTATCCTATTCATGGCGCCAAGGTCGCTTCTCTGAATGAATTCATTGAATCACCGGAGAACAAGGATCTGTTTTGGGAGCGTTAGGATCGTTGCTGCCTACAGGGTTTTGCTCCTTACTGCTTGCTCCCTAGTCTGCCAATGTGGAAATCTCGGGGTCGTCCGTTATATATTCTCATTTGAACCTTCCTGAAACAACAGGCCGCCGGGGAACAAGCAGTAATCTGATTTACACTCCATCCTCTTTTCTCCTTTACCGAATTCAGCCTTGGACCGAAAACGGTAATCCAGCGTTTCCAACGTTGCTAACCATATTGACATTTTTTGATGATTGGTATATATTGGTATATATTGATATCTAGGGGGTGATTGGACTATGGAATCAACAGCAAAGATATTTCAAAACGGTCGCTCACAAGCGGTTCGTTTACCTAAAGCTTTCCGTCTTAAAGGAAATGAAGTAAAAATCAGTAAAGAGGGTGACCGGATAATTCTTGAACCTCTTGAGAGGCGCCAGTGGCCGGAGGGTTTCTGGGAATTATTTACTTTAGATCCTGATTTTGCAACTCCTGAAGCTTTACCATTAGCAGACATTTCCATGGATTAACAATTGATTTATGTATTTACTTGACACGAATATCGTGAGCTATTGGATGCGAGGTGATGCGGTTATAGTCGATCGGATACAAAGATATTCACCGGCAGATTTATCCATATCAGCCATAACCCTCGCTGAAATATTGTACGGAATAGAGAAATCTCCTGTGAAAAAGAAGGAAAGACAAGAGAAAATAAGACAGATTTCATCGTTACTGGGCCTATACCCTTTTGATGAAGCAGCAGCAGGAAAATATGCTCTTATTAGATCACAACTTGAAAGAGAAGGTTTAGTTATCAGTGAAAGAGATACTCAGATCGCCTCCATTGCCATGGCAAACCGGCTCACTGTCGTTACTCATAATGTGAAAGAATTCGGAAAGGTTAGACGATTAAAAGTTGAGGATTGGGCAAAGATGATCTGAAGACGGGATGCCAAAATGTTAAGTTTTTTTACGCATGCCCTAAAGACCGGCCGGGAGGAAACCATCAAAGAGATGCGTCTCACAGGTGATCTATAACCTGTTTGTAAATCATCAATTTTGACAATGTTGTTTTGCCGGATTGTCGCGGGCCGGTTAACAGGACAATCTTTCTCTTTAAATCGTCCAGTATATACTCTGTCAGATATCGATCCATGGCGACTATTTGGCCCGTTATTCCGAATTAGTCATGACTTTTTCGTATTTCATGCCGGAAAAGAAGATGAGAGAGAATGTTGTTTGGTGCCCGAAGACAGCTTTTATGCTCGGTTGAGAAAGCGATTGTTCGATTTGATACCGGCAATTCCAGGGTTTCTTATTTTTGTCCCCTTTCATGCCTGTCATCGTGAAGCAAGGTAACCCGCTGAAACGGCCGAAAGACTATGGACTGACAAGTTCCAAAATAAATATATTATATTTGGAATGAATTCCGGAAAGTTTATAAATAGAGAGTTCATGGGGCGTATCCAAGATCGTTTCTTTCTAGGCAAAGCCGTTATCTTGCTGGGACCGAGACAGTCCGGCAAAAACCACCTTGATCAAGGCGGTCCATTTGTATCACCGATTTGTTGTTTCGGGGCTGACCCATCCGGTGGTTACCTTGCTTTTCGGAGGCCTGGCCGTTGGGTGTTTCCGTCTGTGGAGATTTACGGTGGTTCGGGAGCATGTATCTCAAAGGGCAAGTGTGCGGCAAACGTGACACAACAAGAAACCCGCTGGGGTTATGGGTACTTCTTATTCCTATCTGTTCCGTCAAACGCACAGTGCGCAAATGATCTACCCTTTGATTCTTTATACTGCACGGTGATAGATAAGAGATGCCCGTTTTGTGACCTCGGATTTCTTACCCCTTTACCGATTTCACGTCAAACCTGAAATCGGTAAAACGGCACCCTACTCGGATCCAGCCGAGCTGGCGTTTCCTTTGTCCGAAGGAGCTGTTGTTGGACCCAATCGATCTGGTCGGTGATTATAAGGTCAATCGTTTTTTTCGGGCACGAAATAAGCTCACCCAAGGCAAGCTCATTTCGCATATTACCCAACGCGCCGCCGGAAAGGATCCGTGTTTTGTCGAAGAAGACGACTTTTTGTGCATGCTCGGGTTTCTCAAGGAATCGGCGCAAAAATACGATTACGAGGTTTTTTCTTTTTGCCTCATGGAAAACCATGCCCATCTATTGCTGCGGCCCAACGAGGCAAATCTCCAGGATGCTATGCGGGATCTGTTTTCTCGATATGCGATGCGGTTCAACCGCAAATATGAAAGGAGGGGACACCTGTTCGGGGGGCCTTATCGGCAGGCGGTCTGTCTGGATGATGCATACCTGGTGGCTGCGTCGACCTATATCCATTTGAATCCGGTAAAGGCGGAAATTGTAGATGATCCAAGGGATTATCGATGGTCATCTGTTCGGTTATTTGTCGAAGTACCGGAGAAGTTTTCTTTCGTGAATGCCGGCTTTATTTTAAAAATGCTTTCCAGTGATCTTCAAGTTGCCAGGAAACGATACCATGAGTTGCTGGAAAAGGGTACGGAACTGGACATTGATTATGTAAAAACGCAAGAAAGTGGGGTGGATCACTTTAAACAAAAACTGATCAAGGCCTTGCCAAGAATTTTAGGCAAGATGGCAGCTGTCAAGCCGGTGGCCAAAATCGACGGAAAAGAGATCCTGAATATGGAAGCGCTGGAGCGGCAAATCGATGAAACAGTCTCTCAGTATGGGAAGCGCAAGCCGGGGTCGCGTCAGGCCATGAAGTTTCTCATGGAACAACTGATAGCCAGGGGATTCAAACGCTCCGAAATTGCGGCCCGTCTGCATATTTCGCCCAAAACAGTTTACAATTTCTTGAAATCCCGGGCGTAATGGCTTGCTTTACCGATTTCAGGTTTGACGTGAAATCGGTAAGGCTGGTTGCCTTGCCTTGGTCTTTTTACGAGGCCGCCGATTTTGGGTTGCTGTCGGGCGCGGGTTCACGGCCGGGGCGTTGAAACGCATTTTAAGGTCAACAGGTGTGCTGCACGCATTTGTGGGCCGGGAGGCCGTGTCGCAAAAATAGCCTTGCACCGGGGCATTGTTGATGCTAAACAAAACATACTTAACTCCCCAGGCTTTTTTACAAACAAAGATGAAGTCCCTTATTTTGCGCAGAAATTGTTTGGTCATACTGATCGGAGACGTGTTGTTTCTCGGTGCGGCCTGGTATGCCGCACACCTGGTACGCTTTGATTTTGCCCTTTCGAACAGCACGACGGCCTTGATGAAATCGGTATTGCCCCTGGTTCTTGTCGTGAAAATCGGCTGCTTTTATTTTTTTGATCTTTATCGCGGGATGTGGCGGTACACCAGTATTGCCGATCTGTTGAATATTCTCAAGGCGTCGGCGATCAGTTCTTTGCTGCTGATCAGTTTTGTTCTCTTTGGAACGCGATTTCAAGGTTTTTCCCGGTCGGTTTTTGTTATCGACTTGTGCCTGACTATTCTGTTTATTGCAGGATTTCGGTTGGCTGTCCGGCTGTATTTTGAGTTTTTCAGCGAGGATAAGTCTTCAAAAGCACTCGTCAGGGCCCTGGCGGGGTCTTTCGAAAAGAAAAGGCCGGGTTTCAAAAACCTGCTTATTATCGGCGCGGGGGATTGCGGGGAAAAAATTTATAGAGAAATCAGGAGCAATGGGCGGCTCAGATACAACGTCGTGGGATTCCTGGATGACCATCCGGCCAAGGTAGGCATGAAAATCCACGGTATTCCTGTATTCGGCGCTGTTGAAGATATCCTGGAAATAGCAAAAAGCGTTCAGGCCAATGAGGCGCTTATCGCGATTCCTTCGGCCGATGCGCAGCAAATGCGCCGGATTGTGGAATATTGTAAAGAAAGTGGTCTGAAATTCAAAACCGTTCCGGGTATGGGAGAACTCATTAACGGCGAGGTGAGCGTCAAGGCGATTCGGGAGGTGGCTTACCGAGACCTTTTGGGCCGAGAGTCCGTAAAGCTGGATGAGGCCAAGATCGAGGCGTGTTTGGAAGGCAAACGCGTTTTGGTGACGGGCGCCGGCGGGTCCATCGGTTCAGAACTGTGCCGACAGATCTGCCGTTTCAATCCCGAGAGCATCGCATTGTACGAAAGGGCTGAAAGCCCGTTGTATGAAATCGGGCTGGACTTGAAACGGGGGTTTCCCGATGTAAACGTATTATCCTTCCTGGCGGATATTCGCGACAGAAAGCAGCTCGAAAAGGCCTTTGAGGCTGTAACACCGGAGGTTGTGTTTCATGCCGCCGCCTACAAACATGTACCGATGTTGGAGCTTCAACCCTGGAAGGCCGTGAAGAACAATATCTTGGGGACAAGAAATGTAGTTGAGATGGCGAACCGGTTTGCCGTGGCACGGTTTGTCTTCGTGTCCACGGACAAAGCCGTGCGTCCCACCAATGTGATGGGTGCGTCGAAAAGAACGGCCGAAATGATCGTTCAGAGTCAAAACGGGCAGAGTCAAAACGGGCAGAGTCATGACGGCTGCCTATCGTCGAAAACCCGGTTTATGATTGTTCGTTTCGGCAATGTGGTCGGCAGTGTGGGCAGTGTGGTTCCGCTTTTCAAAAAGCAGATTGAACAAGGCGGACCGGTTACGGTGACGCACCCTGAAGCAACACGCTATTTTATGACCATACCAGAGGCCTGCCAACTCATCCTTCAAGCCGGCGCTATGGGCGAGGGGGGGGAGATTTTCATTCTAGATATGGGAACCCAGATCAAAATTGCGGACATGGCCGAAGACCTCATCCGTCTCTCGGGGTTGGAACCTCAGGTGGATATCAAGATCGAGTTCATTGGACTTAGGCCCGGGGAAAAACTCTACGAGGAACTGATTACGGATGGTGAAGACGTGGTGCCAACGAGCCACCAGAAGATCCTGGTGCTTAGGGGCGCTGAGTGCCATCTGGGGCGATTAAACGGTTCTATCGACAAGCTTGCCGCGCTGGCCTACGACCAGGATGCGGAAGCGATCAAGAAAACCCTTCAAAAGGCGGTGCCGGAATACAAACCACAGCTGAGCGAGTTCAAAACAAATATCAAAGAATCACAAGAACTTGACCAAAGCGAATACGAACTTCCTTCCGAGCCTGTCCCCCTCTTTCCAGAAAACCGAGTGTAACCGGTTTTCGAGCATTGCGACGTAAATCCCATATAGAAGTCATTACCCGTTGTCAGCTCAAAGCTGTTTTGGGTAAGTTTTTCAGCGCTCTTGTCCGGCCGATCTTCCCAACGCATTGAGCGTCAGCGTGATAGGTCTTTCTTCTCCCTGTTTTTTAGAAAACCGAATCGGACCGGGTCTTCTGCAGATGTCCTCTTCAGCGGTGGCGTTTAGCCAGGTTTCTCTGCACGCCTTTGCCACTTTGAAGGCCGCAGAGTCCAAGTCCACAATACTTTTTTCCAGCACCAGGGAAAGCTTTCCCTTCCGTTCCTCAAGGTGCATCAGGGACGCAATGGGGATTCCGATCGGTTCCCACTCGGAGAAATCCGACTCCAGGTTTTTGATGGCAGCCATCTGGCCCGTGGCGCCATTGGCAATGAGGCTGAAAACGGTGAGTCCCAAGTTGTACGTGTATGTGCAGTCAAATTTGGTTGGATCGCTGCCCCTGCCATCATAGCCGTAAAAGTGAAGCTGGGTCTTGAATTTGGGGACCGATTTCCTAAATATCTTTTCCACGGGTGTAGGCACTTTCTCGTCTTCTTTGATGACGCCTTCTTTGGCCAGGACGGACTTCAGTGTCTTGGAGGAAATGATCGACTCTTTGACCAAAAGCAACGCTCCGTCATCGTAGTTTTTGAAAAGCACCGGGCCGAATGCATCCGGATCCAGTCCTCCTTTTTCCATGACTTTCTTGTAGTAGGCTCGCTCTAATCCGATCTTGTATACTCCCTGTTCTCTTAAGGTGTTCAGGTGGTCTCTCACCAATCCCATGATCACCTTGTCGGTTTCCACCTGGGAGAACTGAAAATTGCCATGACTGTCTCTTTCTGTGAGGAGCCCTTCCTGGAAAAAGGCGGGGATGTCGTCAAACAGGTCGTCGTCGCGAGTCTTCCAGATGGTGAAAGAGCTGTCCTCCCTGGAACGTCTGGCCAACTTGCGCAGGTATTCCAATTTGTCGCTGAGCAACGGGAAGTTCGAATGGAAATCGGTATCGTGCGTCGTGTTGTATTCGGCAATGATCTCGTTTAGTTTGGTAATAAACACCTGGATTTCATTGATAAATTCCAGAACCCCTTCCGGAATGACCATTACGCCGTAATTTTTCCCCACCGCCGCACGCCGTACAATGGCATTACAAAGGACTCTGGAAAGATGTCTCAGGGTCATGCCGTAGGCCGTGTAGTCTATGTTGCCTTCCTTTTTTGCCTTTTCCAGCCGCTCAACATCTACGTAATTGGCCAGATCTTCCCCGATCGGGGTGATGTGCGCATGGGTCTGCAGGGCTACTTCCAGAGCCAGATGACTGGCGACCCGCCCCATGACTTTGCAAATGTGCCAATACTTGACGTCGGAACTGCAATCTGTGTACAAATTGCTTATTTCTTTAGCAAAGGCCCTGGCAGCCGTGTGAAAGCCGAAGGACATGGCACACAGCACGTTGCCCTCCACGTCTCTTACCTGGATGTCCCCGTCTATCGTCTTTGGCACGCCAAGAACCTGAATGCCGTCTTCAAACATGGCTTCTGCAAGAAATGCGGCATTGGTGTTTGAATCATCTCCGCCCACGATGACGAGTGCGTCCAGCCCCAATGACTTACAGGTGTTTTTTGACAGGGCCATTTTTTCTTTGGTGTCGATTTTTGTCCGCCCGGTCTTAATCATGCCGAAGCCTCCCAAATTCCGGTAAGCGTCGACAAGATCCTGTGTTAGTTCAATGGCTTCATTCTCGATAATGCCGTCCGGGCCAAGGAGAAAACCCATTACTTTTGTTTCCGGATTGGCCCTCTTGGCGGCATCGTAAAGGCCTGCAATGACATTGTGGCCTCCGGGGGCCGGTCCACCCGAAAAGACGATGCCGATATGGCGTTTCTTTCGGTAGGTTTTTTCCAAAGTCTGATCGAGCGACCGGATGCCCACAACCTTCTGTACCTTATTGCCGATAATCCGAGGAAGCTGTCTTTTTGCCTCTTTATGAACAAAAAAAATGAACTCATCGGTTTTCTCAAGACCCGTAAAAGGGCTGGAAAAAACCTTGCACACATCCGGGACAAAGCGCCTTCTTTCTGTTAACTCGTGGTTGATGGGGCTGATGACCTTTCGGACTTCCGGTTTTTTCATGAGATCTTCGATGCGCATATTTTTTTTTCCTGACATTGACAGCCTCCTTTATGATGGTTCAAACGTAGTTTCAGGATCTTGCGCAACACAATTTTGTTTCATCCGGTTAAAGCGTACTTCTTCAATCCTCCACGAAGTCGGGTGTTTTGGTGTCAACCGGCAAACTGTCTGAGCGAATTAGAGCGCGTTGGGGCAAGCCCAATCCATGCGGACGGCAACAGGGTAAACGGGTCGTTCTTGTGAGTCCTTTGATCTTAACGGCTTGGATCAGGTTCGCCCCTACGCGCACTTATGAGCGAGTTTTTGCCTGTTGATACCAAAATAGCCGGCTGTTGACACACACTGCTATCCCTCAAGTATGCTTTAACCGGATGAACCA
>CAYSGJ010000029.1:0-16550 GCA_964430705.1 uncultured Desulfobacterales bacterium
GCGGGGGCGGCGCCGCCCCTGCCGTTTCGGCGGGATTCCCGATTTTACGCAAAATTGGCTCGTTGCCGTATCTCGATAATGAGCCAGACAAAACCGATCGGAGTCGCCGATGCCGTTTCGCTGGCGCGGGACTTCGTAGGCAACGATCCCTTTGTATGCATCATGCCGGACTGCCTGCTGTTCTCGAAAAAAACTTTTGCACGGCAATTGATGGACGCATTCAACAAATACCAACAAAACATGATCGGCACGGTCTTCCTTCAGGGCTCGGACGTAAGACGTTTCGGCAATGTGGGCAGGCTGCAAACCAAACATGTCGATGATCGCTGTTTTTTAATTACATCCCTTTCCGAAAAAGCCAAAACGCCATTGGCCGCCCCGTTCGGTGAAAAAATACACAAAGGGTTCGGCGGTGGGATATATCTCCCGGAATACTTCGATCTTTTGGAACATGTTCGCAAACACGCTTCCGGCGAGGTGGATGATGTACCCATCCATCATCAATTCATTGAAAGGGAAACACTCATGGGCGTCCTCCTTGAGGGCAACGCATTTGACGCCGGCCATCCCCTCGGGTATCGTGCTGCCGTTCACTTCACCGGCCGATCCGTCGCAGGTGCTTAACATTGAACCCAAAATCCCCTGCCCATCCGGACGCAATTCACTATTTCTAAAAGGAATCGAACACGCCTTTGACGTCGCCGCGCACACTCCTGAAAGCCTGGAATATTCGTCCCAGAAAATCTATGGGCCAGAACTTCCTTGCAGATCCCAATATAGCAGACATGATTGTAAAAAAGGGACGATTTACCCGAAACGATACGGTTATCGAGATCGGCGCAGGCCTGGGAGCGCTGACCATCCCTTTGGCGTCCCGCACAAAACATGTCTTTGCAGTGGAATCAGATACGACAATCGCCGCATTGTTAAAAAACGAACTTTTGGCCGCCAATGCATCCAATGTTTCTGTGGTTGAAAAGGACATCTTGCAATGTGATCTCACAGCCATGGTCGGCGGGACCGGCTACTCCGTTAAGGTAGCGGGCAACCTGCCCTACCATATTGCTTCACCCGTTTTGCTGCTTTTGTTCCGCTTTCGCGGATCCATTGATTCTGCCGTGCTCATGCTGCAAAAAGAAGTGGCTGAACGTCTTGCAGCATCGCCCGGCACCAAGACGTACGGACGTCTTTCCGTGCTGCTCCAGTACTGCGCCGACGTTCGCCCCATCGCCCGGGTTTCGGCCACGGCTTTCCACCCCAAACCCAAGGTGGATTCTACGGTTCTGCATATATCTTTCTTTGACGCCCCCCCCTTCGCCGTCGACGACGAGGCCTTTCTCTTTGGCGTGGTCGCAGCAGCCTTTGGACAAAGGCGCAAAATGCTGAAAAATGCCCTGCTGAACAGCCGGCTTGGCTTCCCGGAACATCAATTGGCCGTCGCACTCGGAAAAGCAAAAATCGATCCCCAAAGACGGGCGGAGACCCTAAGTGTCCATGATTTCGTCCGTCTGTCCAACGCACTCATGCGCCAAAGCCCGTAAATCCCAAATCCACCGGCTGCCGGTTGGATAATAAGGCGAGGAGCATGGGGCTGGAGGCAAGGGGCACGGATGACCAATGACTATTGACCAATGACCCATAGGTTCACGTACACGCATCACGTACACGCACATGCATCACATCTTTTCCCTTTTCGGGCGGGGATAAACCCCGCACCCTACGCCGAAGAACCAATCCCAATGTAGGGTCGGGCTTCATGCCCGCCGGTTAGTGCGATTTGCGTACACGCACCACGCCTTACGCACACGTACACGCTTCACGCACACGCCCGGCATTCGGAGTAATTGCCTCTCCGACACACGCGACGGCCCCTGGATCTAAAAGCAACTAATGAATTGACATTTCTGAAATAAGGCATTATTTGTTTGTATTTTTGTGGGCGGAGGAACGACCCATCAAGGTCATCAAAAATATCCACGACATGATGAGAGAGGCTCATGGGCTTCTCCGTAGCGGGAAACAGGTCGTTTTTGTACCCACAATGGGTTTTTTTCATCAGGGGCACCTGGCCCTCATGCGCAAAGGGCGGAAATACGGAGACACCATCGTTGTCAGCATCTTCGTAAACCCCACCCAGTTTGGTCCGTCGGAAGACTTCCAAACATATCCCAGGAATCTGGATAAAGACATCCGCATGGCCGGGTCCGTAGGGGTCGATGTTCTGTTCGTTCCTGAATCCGCCGACATGTACACCAAAGGCCATGAGACGTACGTGGAACAGGAAAGACTTCCTCGGGATCTGTGCGGGTTGTCTCGTCCCGGTCACTTTCGAGGCGTAGCCACGGTTGTGACCAAACTTTTTAATATTGTTAGACCGCAAGCAGCCCTGTTCGGGGAAAAAGACTATCAACAAATGGTGGTTATTCGCCGATTGGTAAAGGACTTAAATATGGATGTACGGATTATCGGAATGCCGACGGTACGGGACACCGACGGTTTGGCCATGAGTTCCCGAAACGCGTATTTGTCGTCAGAGCAAAGACGGTCAGCCTTGTCCCTGTTTCAATCCCTTCAACTAGCCCAAAAAAGGGTGACGGAGGGGATGAAGGACACCAAAGCCCTTGTTGAAGACGTCTCGTCATTCATCAGGTCTTTTCCCCATACAACCATTGATTACGTCGCGTTTCGTGATCCGGAAACCCTTGAAGAGATTCATGCAGTAAATCATCGAAGCCTGTTGGCTTTGGCCGTTTGGGTTGGAAAAACCCGGCTCATAGACAATGCGATCCTGACGCCCTGAAGGGTTTTTGATCCTGTGGGTTCAATAGCGGCCCGCCACGCGTCTTCCGCCCGGCGCCATGTCTGGAAAGCTTTCTTTAACAAACCAACGGGGCGGAGCAACAACAGCAAAAGGTATCGACACTCAACATGATTCGGACCTTGCTCAAATCCAAAATTCATCGTGCCGTCGTAACGGATACGGACATCCATTATGATGGGAGTTTGGGTATCGACGCTGATCTTATGAAGGCGGCCGACATCCTTCCCTACGAACTCGTACAGGTTTACAACATCAACAACGGCGAGCGCTTTGAAACGTACGCCATCACAGAGACCCCGGCATCGGGAGCTATTGTCTTGCGAGGCGCTGCGGCAAGAAAAGGCGTTAAGGGCGACCTGGTCATCATTACGGCCTTTGCGCCATTCGATGATCAAGAACGTGAAACATTCAAGCCGGCCGTTATCTCGTTGGATACATACAATAAGCCTAAGGAGGATTTATGAGCGTATCAGATTATTTTTTCACATCGGAATCAGTAACGGAAGGCCATCCGGACAAAGTGGCCGATCGCATTTCAGACTCTATTCTGGATGCTATCTTCGAAAAGGACAAAAAGGCCCGAGTCGCCTGTGAAACCCTGGTCACGACCGGCCTCGCCTTTATTGCCGGGGAGATCACAACAGACTGCTACGTGGAGATTCCCGAGATCGTTCGCCACACCATCCGAGACATCGGATATAATTCTTCGGACATGGGTTTTGATTGGGAGACCTGCGGCGTCATTACCAGCATCGGGCATCAATCTCCCGACATTGCCCAGGGGGTAAACGGCACCGGGCTGTTTAAGGAACAAGGCGCAGGCGACCAAGGCCTTATGTTCGGCTACGCCTGCAATGAAACCCCTGAACTCATGCCCATGCCCATCATCTATGCGCACAAACTGGCCAAACGCCTGACCCAGGTTCGCAAGGACGGCACCCTGGATTTTTTACGCCCCGACGGCAAGAGTCAGATTACCATCGAATATGAGAACAGTACGCCCAAACGGGTCGAAGCCATCGTCCTTGCCGCCCAGCACACCCCAAACGTCTCGTACGAAAACCTGAAAGAGGCCCTCATTGAAGAGGTCATTCGTAAAACCATTCCCAGTGAAATGATCGACGGAGAGACCAAATTCTTCATCAATACCACCGGACGTTTTGTAGTCGGCGGCCCCATGGGAGATGCCGGCGTTACGGGACGCAAGATTATCGTGGACACCTATGGAGGACAGGGCAGTCATGGCGGCGGATGTTTTTCGGGCAAAGACCCTTCCAAGGTGGACCGAAGCGCGTCCTATATGGCGCGGCACGTTGCGAAAAATGTAGTCGCCGGCGGTCTGGCCAAAAAGTGTGAGGTCCAGTTGGCCTATTCTATCGGGGTTGCCAGACCGGTCTCCGTGCTCGTGGACACGTTTGGAACCAATGCAGTCCCCCAAAAGAAAATCGCAGACACCATCCAGGACACGTTCGACCTCAGGCCTGCTGCAATCATCGAATACCTGGATCTTTTGCGGCCTATTTACAAAAAGACATCGGCCTATGGGCACTTCGGCCGCAATGACCCGGATTTCTCTTGGGAAAAAACCAACATGGCTGACACGTTAGCGGAAAAAACCGGCATTCAAAAAGCCTAGAAAAGGAGAGTATTCATGGAATTCGATATCAAAGACATAGGACTGGCGGAAGAAGGGAAGCTGCGGATCGAATGGGCCAAGGAAAATATGCCCGTTTTGGCGAGAATCAAGGCCCGGTTCCAAAAGGAAAAACCTTTTAAAGGGGTTCGACTTGCAGCCTGCCTTCACGTAACCACGGAGACAGCTGCGTTGATGCAGACACTGAAAGCCGGGGGCTCCCAGGTCAGACTTTGCGCATCCAACCCGCTCAGCACCCAAGACGATGTAGCGGCCGCCCTGGTCAAATACGACAAGATTCCCGTGTTCGCCATCACTGGGGAAAACAATAAAACATATTACAAACATATTCATTCAGCCATCGATTTCAAGCCCGCCTATACCATGGATGACGGGGCCGACCTGGTGTCCACCCTTCACTCAGAGCGTAAAGACCTCTTGGAACATGTCGTCGGCGGCACAGAAGAAACCACCACGGGAATCATTCGCCTCAGAAGCATGGCCGATGCGGGCGTCCTCAAGTATCCCATTATTGCGGTCAACGACGCCAATACCAAACATTTGTTTGACAATCGATACGGCACAGGACAAAGCACCATTGATGGTATCATCAGGGCGACCAACCGTCTTCTGGCAGGCAGTGCGTTTGTTGTAGCCGGCTATGGCTGGTGCGGTCGCGGGGTGGCCATGCGGGCCAGAGGCATGGGCGCCAACGTCATCGTGACGGAATCAGACCCCTTGAGGGCCCTAGAGGCCGTTATGGATGGGTATTCTGTCATGCCCATGAAAAACGCAGCAAAAATCGGGGACTTTTTCTGCACGGTTACAGGGGACATCAACGTCATTGGCCCATCCCATTTCAAACTCATGAAAAGCGGGGCCATTGTGTGCAACTCCGGACATTTTAACGTGGAGATTGACCTGGTCTCCTTGAAAAAGATGACGAAAAAAAGGCGCCAAATCCGACCTTCCGTCATGGAATATGTTTTGAAGGACGGAAAACGCATTAATATTCTTGGAGAAGGACGCCTGGTAAATCTTGCGGCGGCGGAAGGGCACCCATCCAGTGTCATGGATATGAGTTTCGCCAATCAGGCCTTGTCCGTGGAGTTTATGGTAAAAAGGAAAGAACCTCTCCCGGTCCAGGTATACCCGGTACCGGAACACATCGATAAAAGAATTGCCAAGGAAAAATTGGCGGCCATGAACGTCAGCATAGACTCCCTGACAAAAGAACAGGAAAAATACCTTGGTTCTTGGGATATGGGAACGTAGCCCGGTGATTCAGACCATTGGAAGGCACACGATCCAAAACGTTGAGCACTTCCTGAAGGTCCTTGTTTTTTTTCAAAGAATTGCAGCCACGGCAATGGGTAGGCCAAAAGCCGGCCGAAGGCTTTTTTTCAGATTCACCCTTGAAGAAATCTACTTTACGGCTGTGCAGGCTTTGCCGGTACTGGTCTTTATCGCCTTGATCACCGGCACGACGATGATCATGCAGCTCACCCAACGACTTGCGACCCTGGAAGGGCGACTGATTTTGGGTGATCTGATGGTCCTTTTGGTCGTTCGTGAATTAGGCCCTCTTTTTACCGCACTTATTGTCATTCTTCGTTCAGCCGTCGCAATAACTTCGGAAATCAGTCATATGAAGGTTTCCGGAGAACTGGATGCCCTGGAAATGCAGGGCATCGATCCTCTTTACCTCGTTGGCCTGCCAAAAGTCCTCGGCGTAACCGTGGCAATTTTTTGTCTGTTCATTGTTTTTGATATGGTAGCGATCTTTGGCGGTTACTGGGTCAGCTGGATCGCCACGAACATGCCCATGGAAAACTTCCTGGAAGGCATCGGCAAGACGGTCTCCGGCATGGATATCGTGGTGGGCATCGTCAAGGCAATCCTGTTCGGCCTGACTATCTCAGTGGTTTCTTTGCACCGGGGATTCGGCATCAAAAAAACGGTGACCGAAATACCCGTACAGACGTCTAAAGCAGCTGTCGAATGTCTTTTGTATTGCCTCTTTGTAAATGTTATTGTCTCTGTAGTCTATTATATCTAAACCTTGACCCGAAACCGGGTTTTTCGGCCGAGCATTTCGAAATTCCCTGCCCGGCCACGGCAGGAACCAGAAACACCTTGAAACAAGCGCAACCGTGCGGCGCCGACAATTCCGGGGCCCTGCCTCCATCAGGCGCCCCCTTTTCTACAGGGGTGCCGGGGGAATTTCTCTAGACTTCCAACAATGAGGATTGCTCGTAACGGAATGGAATTGATCAGATTGCTCGATTTTGTACTGGATGCCCGGCAGAACGGACGTGGATTGACGGCACGGAATCTGACTTTGTACGCCGGCAATACCTATGCAATCTGCACGGACTCGTCCGAGCACGCCCGCCTGTTCATAAAGGGTATCGCTACCCTGGAAATGCCGACAACAGGCAATATTTTTTTTAAAGAAAATAAAGTGGACTTGTTCAGCCGTGAGGCGGTGCTTGATTACAAAAAAAAGGTCGGCTATGTGGCTGCCGATGCCACCCTCATCAAAAAAGCCTCTGCCCTTGATAACCTTATGTTGATGCGATATTATCATCACAACGTGATCGGCGAAGACTTGCCGGACCGTGTTCGCATGTTATGCCGTCGTTTTGGAGTAGAGAACAGCCTGCGTTCGTATCCATGGCAGCTTGAACCCGAGGAAACCAGATTGTTTATTATCATCAGAGAACTCGCAAAAGATCCGGCGGTTCTTCTCATTGAAAGACCGGGAGACTACCTCCGGAATGAGAACCTGGACATACTGAAGGATATTTTAAAAAATTGGGCAAAACAGGCACGAGCCTTAATGTTGTTTTCAGCCCACCAAGACCTCATCGAAACGCTGTGTCAAAAACAGATCAACATTTTGAAAGGACGGGTCACGACCTCTGATTTGCAGGTTCGCGAAAATCAAAACAACGGGTGACGCTCCACCATGGAATTGACTGTTGAAAAAAAAGAAAAGATCGTCGGCGTGTTTACGGTGATTATCTTGGTGTTCTTGTTGGCCGTGGTGGTGATGGTTGGCAGGGCGAAAGACTGGTTCAAATCTTATGTAACCTATTACACCGTATTCGATGATGCGTACAATCTAGGCAAAGATGCCCGGGTTAAGCTCTTCACTGTAGACGTGGGCAGGGTCAGAAACGTGGGCCTTGATGGCGACAAGGTCAAGGTAGAGCTGGCCATTTTGAACGAATATGCTTCCAGAATAAAAAAAGGCTCGGTAGCCACTGTCGAAAGCCCCACCGTCATCGGCTCGGAATATGTCTCCATCAAACCAGGGGACCAGCAAGCACAACCCCTCCTTGAAGGAGAGACGATTCCCTCCCAGCCTAAAAAATCCATTTCCGACCTTATGGCCGAATTCGAGGTGGAAAAAACGGCCAAAATGGTCATCAAAAGTATTCAAGCGATTACGGAAATCGTAGAGTACTTCAGAGAGCCTGAGGGGCCGCTTTTCAGGGCTATGGAAAACACAGCCCAAAGCCTGGCCCATATCGAGGTCGTGACTCACGAGATTCGCAAGGGCAAAGGTTCTCTTGGCAGGCTTGTACGCAGCGAGGCATTGTTGGAAAAGATCCATGTCCAGCTCGATCACGTCGATGGCATCTTGAAAAGTTTGGAACATACGACGGATACCACGTACGCAGCATCGCAGCAGATCCGACATGCCTCACAAAAAGCCCCGGAAATCATGGATGAAATCAAGGAACGCTTGACTATGATCAAAAAGATCCTGACCAACATTGAAAAAGGAAGTCGAGACGTTCCGGCCGTGACGCAATCAACAAAGACAGGCATTGAGGAATTTCGCGAAAGCGCGCAAGAATTAGATCGGGTCGTCAAGTCGCTCCAGCAAAACTTTTTTATTAGAAGACATCTTGATGCGGACCCAAAGGGCGAAAATATCGATACGGGACTGAGACAATGAGATATTTATATGAACAAACAAGACATGGCATTGATTCGCCGCCTTTATAAGCGGGTTTGCGCATTTCGAAAGGACATGCGTGCCATGTATACTTTTAAAGCAATCCGTTTTTCGCCGCCAACGAGTGGAAAATTCCCCGGATCTGCGTTGGCGCAAAATCCGATATAAAAAGGTTTGCTATGGCAAAGTAAATGCCAACCCGACCCGGGAAGAAAGCCATTTTAAATGAACAAAATCAACCGGTTCATCAAGACGGATATCTGGAGAATGCGGTTGCGGGACCTGCCGGCCGGCAAGGCGATCCGGATCAAATTGCTCAGGATTCTCATCTTGTCCGTCCGGGGGTTTGACAAGGACCAATGCCTTTTCCGGGCCTCGGCCCTGACCTTCTACTCGCTGCTTTCCATCGTTCCCGTGCTGGCCATGGCCTTTGGCCTGGCCAAGGGTTTCGGTTTTGAAAGGACCCTGGAAACACAGCTTCTCGAAAGGTTCCAGGCCCAGGAAGAAGTCATTTTGCGGGCCACCGGCTTTGCCCGTTCCCTTCTGGAAAACACCAAGGGCGGACTCATCGCCGGCATCGGCATCTTTCTCCTGTTTTGGACCATCATACGGGTCCTGGGAAATATCGAGAAGGCGTTCAACCACATCTGGGGCGTTCAAAAAAACCGCCGGTTCGTCCGAAAAATCAGCGACTATCTATCAGCCATGCTGGTCTGCCCGGTGCTTTTCATTGTTTCCAGCGCAGCAACGGTGGTCATCGGCAGCCAGGTGAAAACGGTGGTTGAAAGGATTGAGCTGCTCGGCCCGATCAGCGGCGCTATCTTCCTCTCCCTGAATTTGCTCCCCTATGTCGTGATCTGGATCCTATTCACTTTCGTCTACATGTTCATGCCCAACAGGGACATCAAGCTCGGATCGGGGGTTTTTGCAGGCATCGTCGGAGGCACGCTGTATCAGATCTTCCAGTTTGCCTACGTCACCTTTCAGATCGGCATGGCCAAGTACAATGCCATCTACGGGAGCTTTGCCGCCTTGCCTCTTTTTCTGATATGGCTCCAGGCCAGCTGGATGATCGTGCTTTTTGGCGCCGAACTCTCCTATGCCCACCAAAATGTGGAAAACCATGAGTTCGAACCGGACTGCCTGTCCATAAGCCGGAACCAAAAAAGGCTCCTCGCATTAGAGATCGTTCACTTACTGGTCCAGGAGTTTTCTCGGGGCGACAAACCCATGACCGTCGATCGCATAGCAAACACCCTTCAATTGCCGATTCGCCTGGTGCATGAAATTGTCGAAGATCTCCTCCGGTCGGACGTTGTCTCTCAGATATGCAGCGCCGACGGCAAACAACCCGCCTATCAGCCGGCGCAAGACATCGACCTGTTCACCGTCAAATACGTGATCGACAAGCTCGAAAAGCACGGAAGCCATGCCATTGTCCCCGTCGAATCACAGGCCCACCAAAAACTTGCCGAATGTCTGGAGACCTTTGACAAGGCCGTTGAAAAGTCCCCGGCAAACGTGCTTTTGAAAAATGTTTGATGTCATCATGTTAGAACGGATGTTGTCAACGGCGCAGGCAGCATGTTGCAATATGGATGTGTCATCAACTTTCCCGTTATTTTTTTTCTTGACACCTACTATGAAACATCATAGTAGGTTATCTTAATTTATATAAAATTATATGTAATTATATACTGATATTGGTAACTAAGTGTCCTGTTCTAAGGAGGAAACGATAATGGAAGGCTACATCGTCTGCGAAAAAAAAGGAAATTTCCCCAGGATCCATGTAAAAATATGCCAACGCCGATGTCCACACACCGACACCTGTAAAGCCTACCAAGACTTCATGAAAACCACCCTTCATGAGGACATCGCGGTGCCGTCGAATTCCCCCGCATCGTTTCCTGAAAATACCCTTGCAGCGCCGAGCCTGTAGACTGAGACGGAACCCTACGGGGAAAAACGTTCGCATCGAGGGCTGTACCGCCACACGCCGCAGCGCAACTATTGCCGGCACATTGATCCCATGGAAAACAACAATAGGCGACAAGCCCCCGACATGATGTGAAAGCGGATAAAAACGGCCTGACTCCGCCTTAAATCTTGACTAAACTGTCCAAATTTTCTAGGTTTAGATTCGTCTATCGGCCTTTTTTTTATGCCGGATCGGCGACGCCGCCGGTTGATGGCCTCTCGCCATGTGGTCGCCTTTCGCATAGACCGTACCCTTGGCAAACCAATACAGCGTCCGGAGCATCGCGCCCACTTTCGAAAGGGCCTTGCCGGAAAGAAGTGTCAGACCGAGCGATCAACGCCTTTTTGTGCTTTGTTGACGCAGGACAATAGGAGAGAACCGCACCAACCATGAATACCTCTGAAAACTTGATTGAAGTCAACATTGAAAACGAGATGAAAAAGTCCTACCTGGACTACGCCATGAGCGTCATCATAGGCCGAGCCTTGCCGGATGTTCGCGATGGGCTGAAACCGGTACACCGCCGGATTCTTTTTGCCATGCACGAGCTGAAAAACGACTGGAATAAACCTTATAAAAAGTCGGCTCGCGTGGTCGGTGATGTCATCGGCAAGTACCATCCCCATGGGGATACAGCCGTTTACGACACCATTGTGAGAATGGCCCAAAGTTTCTCGTTGCGTTATCCCCTTGTAGACGGTCAGGGAAACTTCGGCTCCGTGGACGGCGACTCGGCCGCCGCCATGCGATACACCGAGGTAAGGCTAACCCGCCTTGCCCATGAGATGCTTGAAGACCTGGATAAAGAAACGGTTGATTTCACCCCGAACTACGACGAGTCCGTTTTCGAGCCTTCTCTGCTGCCCGCCAAAATTCCCAACCTCATGATCAACGGTTCCTCGGGAATCGCCGTGGGTATGGCCACGAATATTCCTCCGCACAACCTTACGGAAATCGTCAATGCCGTCATCGCTTTCATTGACAACCCCAATATCTCGACAGGCGAACTCATCAGCCATGTACCTGGTCCGGATTTCCCAACGGCTGCGATGATCTATGGACGCAGGGGAATCGACTCCGCCTACAGGACCGGCAGGGGTATTATTCGCCTCAGGGCTCGCGTAATCGTGGAAAAAGAGGAACGGAGCGGCCGAGAAAGCATCATCGTGACTGAAATTCCTTACCAGGTCAACAAAGCGCGACTAATAGAAAAAATCGCTGAACTGGTCAAAGACAAACGTGTTGAAGGTATTCGTTTTGTTCGGGATGAATCAGACCGTGAAGGTATGCGTATTGTCATCGGGCTGAAAAGAGATCAGTTGGCCGCGGTCGTGGTTAATCAACTCTACGCACACACCCAGATGGAATCCACCTTTGGAATTATCCTTCTGGCCATTGTGAATAAACAGCCGAAGCTCCTGACACTCAAGACACTGCTTGGTCATTTTGTCGATCACCGCAAAGAGATCATTACCCGGCGCACCCGCTTCGAGCTGAACAAAGCCGAGGCCAGGGCCCATGTGTTGGAAGGCCTTAAAACGGCCTTGGATCATATTGACGCGGTCATCGCGGTGATCCGGTCTTCTAAGGCCCCTCAGGACGCCAAAGAACGCCTCATGGCCGATTTCGCACTTTCTGAAATCCAGGCCCAGGCGATCTTGGATATGCGCCTCCAACGATTGACCGGCCTTGAACGGGACAAAATCGAAGAAGAATACAAAGAAACCATTATGGCCATTGCCCGGTATCGCGAGATTTTGTCCAGCCAACGCCTTGTGCTCGGGATTATCAAGGAAGAGTTGGAAACCATCCGGAACCAATACGGAGATGCACGCCGTACCGAAATTGTCGCGGATACGGAAGAACTCACCATTGAAGACATGATCGCAGAAGAAGACATGGTGGTGACCATCTCCCATGCGGGTTACATCAAAAGAAATCCTGTGACGCTGTACAACAGCCAGCGCCGTGGGGGCAAGGGCAAAACGGGCGTCGGCATCAAGGACGAAGATTTTGTAGACAGGCTTTTTGTGGCGTCCACGCATGACACCTTTCTATTTTTTACCAACGTGGGACGGGTTTACTGGCGAAAGGTTCACGAGCTTCCCTTGGCCGGCCGTGTGGCCCGGGGCAAAGCCATTGTCAATCTGCTCGCCCTGGCACAAGGGGAAAAGGTGGCCACCGTTCTTCCCGTACGATCCTTTGAGCCCGGCTACACTGTGATTATGGCCACAAAAAGGGGCATAGTTAAAAAGACGGATCTGCTTGCGTACAGCAGGCCTCGGGCAGACGGCATTATCGCCCTCAATCTGGCGCCGGGCGATGAACTGATTGCCGCCCGAATCACGGACGGCACCCAAAATGTCTTTCTGGGATCAAGGCAAGGCAAGTCCATCCGCTTTCACGAATCCGACGTTCGGCCTATGGGTCGGGTGTCTCGGGGGGTGCGGGGAATGCATCTTGCCGATGGCGACCATCTCGTTGGCATGGAGGTCCTGTCCAACGGGAAAACCCTCATGACGATCACTGAAAACGGCTACGGCAAAAGGACTTCCATTGACGAATACCCCGTTCAAAAACGAGGAGGAAAAGGGGTTATCACCATCAAGACAACCCCCCGAAACGGAATGGTCATAGCCCTTATCCTGGTAACCGACGAAGATGATGTCATGCTTGTCAGCAGTCACGGTAAAATTATCCGAATGCCTGTAAGGGATATCTCCATCATCGGAAGAAACACCCAGGGTGTGCGGCTATTCGCCATGCAATCGGGCGAGCGGGCAGCCAGCGCCGCCCGCCTGGCGGAAAAGGATATATAAGGAAAAGCGCTATGGATATCGGTGTCGTTGGAGCCGGAGCTTGGGGAACAGCCCTTGCGAATCTGCTTGCGGACAAAGGCCACAACGTCAATTTGTGGGCCTATGAGAACGAGGTTTGTGCGGACATCCTGGCGGTCGGGGAAAACAAGATGTTTCTTCCGGGCGTTGCCCTGTCAAAAAACCTGAAACCATCCAATGATCTGGATGCCGTTGCAGCAGGCAAGGACCTGCTCCTTCTGGTCATGCCATCCCACGTTTTTCGGTACGTGGCTTCAAGTCTGGTGCATCATCCCAACGAAAACACCCTCATCGTCACTGCGTCCAAAGGCATTGAAAATCAGACACACTTGACCATGACGGGCATCCTGCACCAACTACTCCCCCCCAGACTCCATGACCACATCGCAGCCCTTTCAGGTCCCAGCTTTGCCAAAGAGGTGGGCAAAAAAACACCCACCGCCGTGACGGTGGCGGCCCGTTCCAAACAGACCGCAACGGCAATCCAAACGGCTTTTGCCACGGGATATTTCAGAGTGTACACAAGCCACGATGTCATCGGCGTGGAACTGGGCGGCGCGGTAAAAAACGTCATGGCCATCGCGGCAGGCATTTCTGACGGCTTGGGCCTGGGCTATAACACCCGGGCCGCACTCATCACCAGAGGCATCACAGAAATCAAGCGTCTTGGCGAAAGAATGGGGGCCAATACCATGACTTTTATGGGACTTGCCGGCATCGGCGATCTGGTTCTCACCTGCACAGGCGCTCTGAGCCGCAACTGGAATGTGGGCAACAAGCTTGGGCAGGGAATGAGCTTGAACGCCATCTTGTCTGAAACGCGCACGGTGGCCGAGGGTGTCAAAACCACCAAGTCCGTCTATAACCTTTCGCGAAAACTGGGCGTAGAAATGCCCATCGCAGAACAGGTCTATCACATCTTGTACGACGGCCTGAACCCGAAAGACGCCCTGAGACTGCTCATGAACAGGAACCTGAAGCAAGAACACGAAGAGCCATAGAATCATTGTACCGTTTTGGCAAGAGCGGTTTTAAACCCCGACATGGCAACAACACGATAAAGCAATACTTTAAAAAAACACTGTTTCCCGCAATCTATTAGTCTATTAGTGAACAGTAAGCAGTGAATAGTGAATAGTCAGGCGTAAGGCGTAAGGCATAGGGGCGGGGCTTATCCACGCCACAAATCCGAAAACCGAAGAATGACAAATTCGGTTCCCCATAAACTTCCAGTATCCACAAAGTGGAGGCCAAGGGGTGTCGGATCTGAATGCCGGACAATTGTTTGAGCCGTTTAGGGCGTGTTGAGACCCCCGCGACGCGGTCGTTCAAAAATGCCCTAGTTTTCCCGCCCGACGAGCGCTTATTCTGAAAATGCCATCAGCGGGCGGTCTCTACACGGCCTTAATGGCGAGTTTTGGCGGCAGAAGACCCGATATCCCTTGGCCGTTCTGCCCCCAGACTGGAAGTAGCTAGATAACCGGCAACTGGAAACCGATCAATGACCGCCAAGCACAAAGGCGAAGGCCATCGTAGTCGTTTGAGAGACAGATTTCTCACCTCGGGACTGGAAGGATTCCATGACTATGAAGTCATTGAACTCTTGCTGACCGTGGCGACTCCGCGAAAGGATTGTAAGGAACAAGCCAAGGCGGCATTAAAGCGATTCAAGACCCTCCAAGGCGTCATTGAAGCCGCCCCTGAAGCACTGCAACAGATCCATGGCATCGGCCCAAAAAACGTTTTCGGCATCAAATTTGTCCATGCCGTTGCCCAACGCTTCCTAAAAAAAAAGGTGGTGAAAAAAAATCCTATTCATTCTTCAAAAGAACTCTTTGACTACCTGTACCACAACCTCAGGGAGAAAAAGCGAGAGATCTTCCAGGCGGTCTTTCTGGATGCCCGGAACCGAATCATTGCCATCGATTCTCTTTTTGAAGGCACCCTCACGGCAAGCAGCGTCTATCCCCGGGAAGTCGTTCGCGCGGCCCTCGGCCACCACGCGGCCGGCCTGTTTCTGATTCACAACCACCCATCAGGAGAACCCAGGCCGTCGAATGAGGACAAACTTTTGACCAAACAACTGCTTCATGCCTGCCGCCTGATGGGCATCACCGTCCACGAACATCTCATTATCGGCGATAACACCTACTACAGCTTTGCCGATCACGGACACATCGCAGAGATGAACCGGGAATACGATACCCGAATGCATTCCCAAATCACATCTTAATTATCAGAAAACAACCGCGGCCGTCGCAAAAATGAAAAAACCTTAGAGAATGTCCCTTCTTGCCGAATTTGCGGCCTTTACCTTGAACACGGCACGGATTTTTCAGATCTTGCTTAGAGGCCAAAGCAATCGTGGCCGTTAATAAAGTCATTGAAGGGACGGCATATTATTTTCCGTCCGGAAATGATCTTAGAGCTCGTCTTCCTTTTGTTTGTGACGAGAAAGTTGGTCGGCAAATCCTTTGGAAGTCTTTCGCAAATGAAGACACAGCAAACGAGAAAGGCTTTGCAATAATTTGATGCCTATGGGGGGGTGCTGTTTCAAAATGGTGTCAAAGCTATAGCGACTCAAAGTAAGCAAGGTGCCTTTGTTTTTGGCCCGTACTGTGGCAGATCGCGGAAAATTGTCAATAACCGCCATCTCACCGATAGAAGCGCCTGTTTGGAGTGTAGAGATCACCACGCTTTCGCCTTCGAGGTTTTTTTTCAGGACCTCCAACTCACCCTCAGCGACAAAGCACATGTAGGCGCCCTTCTCTCCCTCCTTGAACACAATCTCACCAGGCTCCACATCTCGGTAGTTCATGTATTTCGCCACAATTTTCAATTCCTCTTCGTCCAGCCGGTCAAACATGGCAATGTTTCTTGGGATACTGATCAACAAACCGGCCATGCTGTGGGAACCCTGTGCCGATTCTTCTTTTTTTGTCTTTTCCATGACCACCCTGACTCCGGATCGAGAAACAAATACACAAGACCAGCCATCGGCGATGACACCATATTTCTACCTGAACGTGGAGCTCCATGTCAAGGCGAATGCTTTGATGACAATGTTAAATATACCACCCAACCCGGACAAGTCAGAACCAAAAAAACTACTGCAAAAGCACGCACTGGTGATATTTCCTGTTACAGTTCTCTATAAAGCTCAATTAACACCGTCTTCCGGCCTATGGGCATCGGTCCTCCAAGCAGCCAAAACTCGCCGCAAAGGCCGCGTAAGGACTGCCGTCGACGGGTAACTGCGCATCATGGGAGAGGTTATGATGGTTTGTAAGCCCTCCGGAAAGGCTGAG
>CAYSGJ010000030.1:0-4408 GCA_964430705.1 uncultured Desulfobacterales bacterium
AAGACGCAAAAAAAGGCAACCCCCTTTTACCCATTTCAGCTCAAAGCTCTTTTGGGTAAAATCCTACGCCATATTCTCCCGGTTCGAAGCCTGGTGTTGGGTCGTGGTCCTTACGCCCTTCTTGTTTTGTCTTCGCCTTCGATAGGTTGGATTTTGCCAGCCGGCATAATTGTCTATGACCTCAGGATGAGACTGAGGGTTAATAATAATTAAAAGTTAGGGACGGAAACTGGAGATGAAAAGAAACGACACGTCAATCGTTTAAGCCCAGGATCGCGTGTAAGGCACACGGTCTTATACAAAACAATAAATTGTGCCCATGAAACTGTTGCTCCTCCAACCGCCCGTACAGGATTTCTATGACACCGACATCCGACTGCAACCGTTGGGGCTTTGTATGCTCAAAGCCGCTGTTCGAAAGTATCTTCCCCATGTGGAGGTCCTGGTCAAAGACTACCATCAGGGCCTGGGCCGCAGGACCATCCCGCTTCCCACCGAACTCGGCTATCTTCGGCCATACTATCTCCATCAAGACCTGAGTCCTTTTTCCACATTTCACCAGTACTACCATTTCGGAGCTTCCCTTGAGGAAATAGGCCGGGATGTGGCCGCAGAAAAGCCTGATCTGGTAGGCATATCCTCTCTCTTTTCTCCCTATCACCGGGAGGCCCTCGCCTGCGCCGGGCAGATCAAAAAGAGATCCCACATCCCCATTGTGTTCGGCGGCTCCCACGTTTCCGCCTGCCCCCGTGCGGTTCTGGATCATCCTCCCGTCGACTTTGTCATCCAGGGTGAAGGGGAAAGACCTCTCGTGGAATTTCTCAAGGCCTTTTCATCAGGCCGCCGTTACGACGGTGTCCCCAACCTGGGCTACAAGACAAACGGACGCCTGGTTTTCAATGCTTTGGAGGGTAACTTTCCATTCAATGAACTGCCTGTTGCCGACTTTTCGGATCTTCGACCGGACCGCTATTGTTTCAACAGGAAACCCCTGTGTTTTATAACCGCGACCAGGGGATGTCCCCACCGGTGCACCTTCTGCTCCGTTCACGCAACCTTTGGGAAAGAATTCCGGCGGCGATCCCCTGAAAATGTGATTTCGGAGATCAAGACCCGTTACCAGCAAGGCTACCGGGTCTTTGACTTCGAAGACGACAACCTGACGTTTGACAAAGCATACGCCGGGCATCTCTTAAACGGCCTGATCAACGCATTCCAGGACAAAGATGTTCGGTTTGTTGCCATGAACGGCCTGTCCTATCTAAGTCTCGATACAGAGATCCTGTCCCTCATGCGAAGGACCGGCTTCGGCGATCTGAATCTGTCGCTCGTCAGCTCACGGCACCGGGGCCTGGCAAAATCCGCTCGTCCCCACACAGTGACGAAGTATCTGGAAGTGGTAAACCAGGCATACAGGCTCGGATTTCGAGTGGTCTCCTATCAAATTCTGGGGCTTCCTTACGAAACGCTCGACGACATGATACATACCATGGCCTTGACGGCCGCACTTCCCGTAATCATCGGCCCCTCTATTTTTTATTGCACCCCGGGCTCTCCCATTGCCGCCGAGTTTTTCGAACCAAGCGAACCCGATATCTTCAGGGCCCGTTCCACGGCCATGGCCATTGAGACCGATCACTTCAGCCGGGACGACATCTACACGCTCTTTGTCAGCGCCCGGATTATCAATTTCATCAAAGGGGTCCCGTGGGGGAAAAACAATACCTCACTACAGGCGGCAATCCATCCGCTGTGGGCTGCAGACAAAAGAGACCGAATAGGGTTTGACCTCTTAAGACGACTTTTTGAAGAGGGGCGACTCTATGCAGCCACACGATCGGGTTTCAAGGAATTGCCTCGGTTCAAGGCGGATCTTTTCTTCAGGATTCTGAAAAAGGCGGCATTCGTCATGACGCAAAAGAGCGTAAGGGTTGACCTCAAGGCGGCTTTACGACAGATCGCGCCATGAAGGATTTATCCCTTTGAACGAATCCGGGATATGGCCCGGTTCCCACGGCTGGGCCCGATAATGTCTTAGTGCCGTCAACGGCACATTCACGGGTTTTATCTAAAAAGCAGCAAAATACCGATCATTACACCACGACATGTCAATCATTGTTTTGTCTTGTTGGTCAGATGCTGATCATCCGCATCTAAAAACCCCACCTCATTGCCCGCAAGCTCATGCCCTACTCCTTGAGCACCTGCACCTTCAAAGACAATTCTTCCAGTTGCTCGGAAGAAACAGCGCAGGGCGCATCGGTGAGCAGGCAGGCAGCCTTTTGGGTCTTGGGAAAGGCGATGACATCTCTGATAGACGTTTGTTTGGCCATGAGCATAACCAGTCTGTCAAAGCCGAAGGCGATGCCGCCGTGGGGGGGAGCGCCAAAGTCCAGCGCTTCCAGAAGAAAACCGAACTTGGCCTCATAAGTTTGCCTGTCAATGCTGAGCGCTTCAAACACCTTTTCCTGCTGGGCTCGCCGGTGGTTACGGATACTGCCGCCGCCGATCTCGGATCCGTTCAAGACAAGATCATAGGCCCGGGACCGAACGGTTGCGGGATTGTCAACAAGTCCGTCCATGTCTTCTTCCAGAGGGGCTGTGAAGGGGTGATGCAGCGCCACATACCGCTTTTCCTGCTCGTCATATTCCATGAGGGGAAATTCGGTAACCCACAAAAATTCGTGTTGGTCATCATCCACAAGGCCTAGCCTGCGGCCAAGATGGTTTCTCAGATACCCAAGCGCTTCATTGACGACCTTCGGTTGATCGGCCACAAACATGACGAGGTCGTTCGGTTCCAACCGGAGTCTTTCCGCCAACGATGCTTTTTCTGCGTCAGAAAAAAACTTGGCAATGGGGGATTGCCAGCCATCAGGGCGTATCTTGATCCACGCAAGCCCTTTGGCCTTGTACACGGCAACGAAGGCGGTAAGATCATCAAGTTCCTTTCGTGAAAAATCGATACACCCTTTGGCGTTGATGGCCTTGACGATGCCCCCGCCTTTTACCACGTTGGCAAAGGCCTTGAACTCGGCTTGGCCCACAATATCGGAAACGTCGGTCAATTCCAGGCCAAATCGCGTATCCGGCTTATCAAGACCGAAGCGGCCTACGGCCTCATCATAGGTCAGCCGCCGGAAAGGGAGAACAAGGTCCAGTCCAAGGATTTCTTTGAACAACGCCGCCATCATCCCCTCGGCGACACCCATCACGTCGTCCTCAGAGATAAAAGACATCTCCATGTCGATCTGTGTAAACTCAGGCTGTCTGTCAGCGCGAAGATCCTCATCCCTGAAACACCGGACAATCTGGTAGTATCTGTCAAGCCCTCCCATCATAACGAGTTGTTTGAAAATCTGGGGAGACTGGGGCAATGCATAGAACTGCCCGGGGTTGACGCGACTGGGTACCAGGTAATCCCGCGCGCCTTCCGGGGTGCTTTTTGTCAGAAAGGGCGTTTCAATATCCAAAAACCCCTGTGCATTCAGATAGGACCGCACGACCGTGGCCGCCTGGTGCCGAAGGACAAGGCTGTTTTTAAGTTCCGGACAGCGCATGTCGAGATAACGGTACCGAAGACGGATATTGTCTGAAACCGGGGTCTTTTCCTCCAAGACAAAGGGCGGTGTGTTTGAGTGATTCAGTATCTTCAGTTCTGAAGCCAACACATCGACTTCGCCGGTCTTCAATTTGGGATTGACCATCCCTTCAGGCCGCGGAACGACAGTGCCCCGTGCAGCGAGAACAAATTCGTTGCGGATCACATGGGCTTTTTCGTGCACCGCCTTGTTCACCTCCGGGTTGAAAACAACCTGCGTGATGCCTTCCCGATCACGCAAGTCCACGAAAATGACGCCGCCGTGATCGCGACGACGCTGGACCCAGCCCATGAGCACCACTTCTTTTCCCACGTCCTTTGCGGTGAGTTCCCAGCAGTGATGGGTTCGTTTCATGCTTCCTAAAGAATCAAACAAAACAGGCTCCTTTCCTAACCACCTTGCTGGCGCTGCCCCACCCTTATGCGATCACACACCACGGTCACCACACGCTCAAAGGGAACGTCCTCCTGGGCCTTGGTGTCCAGATTCCTCAAAACAACCGTGCCGTTTTCCAGCTCATGGTCTCCCACAATCAGAACGTAGGTCGCTGCCAGTTTGTTGGCCCGCCGCATCTGGGCCTTCAGGCTGCGGTCCAGGAAATCCATCTCCACCCGCACCTGGTGTTTCCTGAAGTCCTGTGCCCAGTAAAATGCCTTCTCCTGCGCTTTTTGCCCCAAAGCTGCAATGAAGAGGTGAGGTTTGTTCAAAAAAAACGTTTCACGGCCCTCTAAGAGTTCTATCAGGCGATCCGCACCAATGCCGAAACCCACGCCCGGTTGGTCCGGACCGCCCAGAACTCTCACAAG
>CAYSGJ010000031.1:0-3866 GCA_964430705.1 uncultured Desulfobacterales bacterium
GCCAAAAAAGAGGCAAACCCAGATAGGCGATCATGCCGGCCTGTACATCGGTGTTTCCAGTCCACCCACCGTCTTGTTGTGCATTGGCGACAAGCAGCCTTTTTCCGGTTTCTACGACCCTGTGGCAATAGTAGGCGCGCAACGGGCTCCGCTTGCCGATCGTGTAAGGATGGGGCGCCGAGTGGTTGGCACTGAAAACTTCCAGGTCGAAAAGGCGCAGTCTTCTAATAAGAGCCGCGGGGACCCTGAAAACGTCCGCCAGGACATCCACCATATCCTGGCAGATGGCGGTGAACTTATCCGGTATTTTTAATAGGCCGTCCATCCTGTTATGAGAGCGTTAATAACTGCATGCAGAAAGCCGGACCCGGCATTATTTTACGCTGAAACACAGCAAATCAGACAATGGGTCGCCGATTAGCCAAAGGGTTGGCCACCGATCCGGTGCGGGGGGCAATAGTGTCGAAGCCCAGGTTCATGCCGGCGAAGTCCCAGTTCACAAGGTGGCTGAGAAATGCCTTCACGTACTCAGCCCTTTGGTTCCGGTAGTCCAGGTAATACGCATGTTCCCACACGTCAAGGGTCAAGACGGGGGTCAGTCCGTGGGCCGGCGGTGTGTCCGCGTTCGATGTTTTGATGATCTTTAAGGTCTCATTGTCGGAAACAAGCCAAACCCAGCCACTGCCAAACAAGGATGCGGCCGCATCAAAGAACGTGACAAAAAAAGTCTTGTGGCTGCCAAAGGCCTCCATGATACGGTCGGATACAGGGCCGGCGGGTATGCCGCCGCCCTTGGGCGTCATGCTGTTCCAATAAAAGGTGTGGTTGAATGCCTGGGCCGCATTATTGAAGATGGCAACATCCTTACCATGTGCCTTTTTGACGATATCTACCAGGGGCAGATTCTCATACGCCGTGCCTTTGATCAACCTGTTCGTTTTGTCCACATATCCCTGATGGTGTTTGCCGTAATGGACACCGATGGTTTCTTTGGAAATATAGGGTTGCAGAGAATCCATGCCGTAGGGCAGGTCCGGCAGTTCGATAGCAGGAACCGTAGTTTCCCTTTGGCAGCCAAAACCAGCCAAATGCAAAAACGCCAAGGCGCCGGCGTTCACGGACAGCTTGAGAAATGTACGTCGTTCCATGATACCCCCTTGTGAATGCATGCAACCCGGACTGGACGCTCCGGCGCGGCGTTGCCGAGCATAAGCCGGTTGTACGCGCTTGCTGTTGACGGCGAATCCCGAGATCCTGACCAAAGACTATAGGGAACAATGGAATGCTGTGTCAAGAAATCAAAGATGGTCACGGATCCACCGTAAGTCGAGCACGTTGAAGATTGAAAGTTATTTCGCCGGCTTCGATTACCATGACCAGGCCCGCAAAACCCATTGGTTTTGCCCCGATATCGTTTTTGGCTTGACCTATGGGTTTGTGCAGCCGGGCACGCCATGCTTGACCCGGGGATTGTCGATGGGATACAATCGATACTGTCTTACGAGGTCGGGCTGCGTGTTTATGGACTGGATGGCGCCGGCGAAATGGTGAAAATTCCGGGGTCAAAAGGTTTTGCAGGTGAACTGAAACGCGACGGCTCAATCGAAGCCGGGAAGGAACATGGGATGCGTCTTGTAGAGAGGGATTTTTCCGACAATGAAGATTGCCCCAGTATTCTACTGGCCAATATTCATTTGGCTTCCAACGTATCGACCAACCTTTCACGCATGGAAGAGGTGGTGCAGACGGCTCATGAAAAAGGGGCCAACATGTTGGTATTTCCTGAACTTACTGTGACCGGATATGTTTGGAGTGAACATGAAGGCCATGGCGTCATAGAGCTTCTTGAGGAAGGTGAAAATGGAAATATAACATCCACGCTTAAGCGTATCCGTGAAAGTCTTTGCAGCGACGGCCGAGGGCTTGAATATGTATTTTTCAACAACGTGCGAAAAAAGAACGGTGGTTTTTATAACTCCACTTTTGTGTTGAGCCAAAGCATCGATTACCGTGATGAAGAATACATATATGATAAGGTATTCCTGCCGCCGATCGAGCAAGAATATTTCCGCCAGGGCTCTGACAAGCGTCTTACCATAGACACCAAGTGGGGGCGATTCGGCTTTTTGATCTGTTATGACCTTTGCTTTGTGGAGTTGTCCAAAAATTATGCATTCCGAGATCATGTGGATGCCATAATCACCATGGCGAACTGGCCTTCGGAAGCATTACGCGAGTATCCGCGCATGAACATCATGAGTGATCACTACTACGGTTTGCTTTGGGATCTGATGAATGCGTCTAAGGCCGCCTACAATCAGATCTGGAGTTTGGGAGCAAATATGGTGGGACGTCACGCGGTCACCGGAGACTATTTTTGGGGAGGAAGCGGAATCTGGGCTCCTTCGGGAATGAAAATCATTCAAGCATCTAATATTACGGAAGAATTGGTTCTTGTAAGAAATGTGGATATCAAGGGTCAGCGGTTCAAAGAACGCGACGATTTTAATTATCAAATCGATTTTGCCCGTTTTTACACACAAATGAAAGAAGACGGATCTGTTACTAGAAAATGCTGAGCGGCACCGTCAAGATAAGAAGACAATCCCTTTTGGGCAAGAATTTTTCAGTCCTCAAGTTCCACCCCGGTTTTCAGTCTTTCCATTCCGATCTCTCCGGTTGTACTCATGAGCCGACAACGGAGTTGCTACCGCTTCTGCTCGTCCGGACAGTTTGACGGAGGGCCTTTTTCCACTTGATTATTTTGTTGACAAGACAGTCATTATTGGCAATTATCGTATATCGGCGATATGCGTTTATTGGGGAGAAAATATGGATTCAATAGATGATGCCATCAAAAACATGGTGAAGAAGCGGTATTCGAGCATTGCGCAATCCGGCAATGCTTGCTGTTCACCCGAATGCTGTGGTGCTCAATCAACCCCTTTTCAGATTATGGATATGGGGCAAAAGATCGGCTACACGGCCGAACAACTTGCTATCGGTTTGGGACAGGCCAATCTGGGTCTTGGATGCGGGAACCCTCTTGCCATGGCCGATCTTCAACCAGGCGAGCACGTTGTCGATCTGGGAAGCGGGGCGGGATTCGATGCGTTCCTTGCCGCGAAAAGAATTGGGCCGGAAGGCAAGGTTATCGGCATTGACATGACGCCCGAGATGATCGGCAAGGCGCAAAAAAACGCCGAGCAGCTTGATGTCGAAAATGTCGAATTCAGGTTGGGCGAAATAGAACACTTGCCCGTTGAGGACCATTCAGCCGACGTGGTTCTTTCAAACTGTGTCATTAATCTTTCACCCAATAAAGAGGCTGTGTATGGAGAGATCCTTAGAATCCTCAAGCCGGGCGGGCGGATATGTATTTCGGATGTGTTGCGTTCAAAAGATATTCCACAGGACCTTAAAGACGATCCGGCGGCTTACGCCGGTTGAATTGCCGGCGCCATCTCGCCCGATGCGGTGAGACGGATGTTGATCGGGTTGGGTTTTGAAGATATTTCGATTGTTAGAAAAGGAAACAGCGAAGAAATCATAAAGGGTTGGAATTTCCAGGAGGGAACCGAACGTGTTGTTTTTTCAGGCTATATAACAGCACAAAAACCGATCCGGAAAAAGTGTTGACGGTTATAAATATGACAAAGAAATGTAACAAGGCCGACATATCTGCCATCGTAAAAATGTCGACGGGAAAGTGCCGAGATCAACTGGCCCGACTGTCCAAAGGGCTTGCCCATCCCGCACGTGTCGAGATTGTGGGAATGCTTGCCGATCGACCACCACAAGAGAAATGCGTTTGCGGCGAGATAGTCGATGCGCTTCCTCTGGCACAGTCCACGGTTTCTCAACAC
>CAYSGJ010000032.1:0-14207 GCA_964430705.1 uncultured Desulfobacterales bacterium
TGAACAAAACGGTATGTGCTTCGGGATGGCTGGGGAAGTTGTGAAGTGAAGAGCGTCGCCTTTTTCCCCAAGAAATAGAAAACTTGAAGTTTGAGATTGAAAGCCTCAGGGAGGGCATTGACGACATGGACCGCCGAAGGTGAACGCGGATTTATCCGTTCGATAGCGGGCTTCGGTTTCCACACAAATGAATTGCAACGACCCTTTAACGGAAGTGCCGGGACATCCGTGAGATGTGGACTTTATTTGAGAATCTGATCCGATTTGTCCTTCCGCACTAAACGGGCTGCACCAAACGGGCTGCCCGGGCCGCCCTTCAAATTTTGTTTATTGTTTTTAGGTCTTTTTATTTCTTCCACCAACCGGTGGACATCTCCAAGGCATCACTTACCCTTTGGGTTTTTTACCTCGCAATTACAACCACTATTTTTCTTTTCGCTTTTTATTCTTTGAAGAATAGTTGAATAACCATTTTGTAGAAAATCATCTTCAATATTTTTCTTCGTATATTGGAAGCAGTGACAAACCAAATCCTCATCCTTGAAGTGAGCTTTGTTTCCGATTGGGTTCAGAACTATCATTTTCTTCCTTTTGAGATGACGATAAACTCACCAGCGCGCGGAAAGAATAGCGCGCAACAACGAAACATCCGAATCAAAAAGAAAGGCCATTTTATTGATCAAGTGGAGGTGTTTCGCGTTGACCGAATCGACCGGATTCATCCAAAATTCGCACCAGTTCGTCGGAATCTTCCCATCCTCCGGCGAGACTGGCAAGGTCGCCTTCCGGCCCGGCTTTTCGAAGGCGGTCAAGACGCTGTAAGTCGCCGGCGCGAACGAGTGCGGCCACTGGTTTACCGTGTCTGGTAATCAGAATGGACGAACCGGCCTCGACGTCACGAATGCAATCTGACAGAGTTGCCTTTGCTTTGGCGATGGATAAACTTTTATTCATGTCTGACCTCAAAAATATGATTAATATGATTAATATTGACTAAAATATTGGTTGTCAAGAATTAGGGGACCCCGAAAATGCTGTCGCTCTCAACTGAATTGCGAAATAAACTGGAGCGGATGCTCATTCAAGCACGTGATGTGGCCGAGGCAGGCGTAAAAGCAGCATTGGGAGTATATCTACTACTTATAGTAATATATAACGTAGGTTAAATTATAACTTGATTCGGGACCCCCTGTGTTAGGATAGTTGTCGCATGAGTTGAAACCCGCTATAAGAGGGGGCAGGAGGAGGCCGGTGAGTATAAGGATGTGCCCGGCTTCTGCAAGAGCGCCAGTACCGAGGAGATCAAAGAACATGGTTACGTGTTGACCCCTGGCCGCTATGTGGGTGCGGCCGCGATCGAGGACGACCTGCCTGCGCCGAGGCCGGGCGTGTTCTTCGTCTATGTAATTGCCTGTAAGGGAGGCAGTTACTATATCGGACATACTGACAACCTGCGCCGACGATGGCAGGAACACATTTCCGGTAAAGGTGCGGATTGGACAAAAAAGAATAGACCTCGATATATCCCGCACTATGAAGAATTCAAAAGTCGTGAAGAAGCCGCCGCCCGTGAAAAGGAGCTGAAAACTACATCACGCCGCAGGTGGATCGAGAAAGCCATCGCCGAAGGCTGGGCGCGGCAGGCAGGCGGCATTCCTTTTGAGGAAAAGATGGCCGAACTTTCCGCCACGCTCTACGGACAGTTTGCCGAAGCTGATCGGCTTGAAGCGGCGAGTCCAGAGTGCCCAGCTGAAAGCGGCAACGGCGGTCAACACCGCTTTGCTGGAATTCTACTGGAGTTTGGGCGCGGATATTGCGGAAAAGCAGAAAAACGTCACATGGGGCAGCGGCTTTCTCAAGCAGCTCAACAAAGACCTGATGGCAGAATTCCCTGATATGAAAGGGTTTTCGTATCGGAATTTAGCCGCCATCAAAAAATGGTATCTCTTTTATAGTCAAGAGGATGCAAAAGTGAAGCAGCCTGCTTCACTTTTGCGGCAACAGCCTGTTGCCGCAATTGGTTCAAATTCCCTGGTGGCACAATGTCGTCATTATTCAAAAATGCAACAGCGTAGAACAAGCCCTGTTTTATGTCCGGAAAACCGTCGAGAACAACTGGTCGCGCAGCGTGCTTATCCATCAAATCGAAAGTGATTTGCTTGCCCGAAGCGGCAAAGCAATCACCAATTTTGACAAAACATTACCTGCCCAGCAGTCTGACCTTGCCCGAGAGATTATCAAAGACCCCTACAATTTCGATTTCCTTACACTCACCGAAGATTTCACCGAGCGGGAACTGGAAAAGGGCCTCATTAACCATATCACCAGGTTTCTGATGGAGCTTGGCGCGGGGTTTGCCTATGTGGGAAAACAGGTTTCCCTGCAGGTGGGCGAACGGGATTTTTTTCTGGATTTGCTGTTCTACCATACCCGGCTCCATTGTTATGTCGCCATTGAACTGAAGGTCTCGGAGTTTGAGCCGGAGCATGCGGGAAAGCTCAATTTCTACATCAAGGCCGTTGACGAGCAACTCCGCCGGGACGGCGACATGCCCACCATCGGAATCCTGTTATGCAAGGGCAAAGACAGGGTGGTTGCCGAATATGCCCTGAGCGATATTCATAAACCCATGGGTGTTTCGGAATATGAATTGGTCCGGTCCCTGCCCGATGAATTGAGATCCTCTCTGCCAACAATTGAGCAGATCGAAGCCGAACTGCAACAAAGCGACGAATATGATGAATGAAATGACAGTCAGAGAACTGATCAAGTTATTGCAGAGCGTCCCCGCCAATCTACCGGTTGTCGTTGACAGCTACGAAGGTGGACTCGATCCGGTAACAGACGTCAGGAAGATTGAAGTTATCCCTTACCCGGAACGCCAATCGTACTACGGAATATATGATCAGATTCGTCGTCATCCCCCCCCTGCCAGCCCCGCCTTGAAAATCTTCTCAAAACGTAGAGGGGGGAGATTGTCAATGGGGAGTGAACATTTTTTGCGTGAGCAGTTTTTCGAAGCTGATCAGCTCGAAGATGGGGGACGGGGACGTAGGTTAAATTATAGCTTGATTCGGGAGGATGAAGTTGTTAGGAAGTGGGGCATGCCCCGTAAATCAAGAATTGATGCCCCGGGCGCCCTTCATCACATCCTATTTTATGTCAGGAAGATGCGTACCTTTTGGAATTGATCCGTTACATCCATTTGAACCCGGTTCGTTCAGGGGTCATCAAAAGTTTCAAGGCGCTGGAGACATACAAATACACCGGCCCCAATTCCTCCACAAATATGCCACGTAAATAACCTTGAAAGTGGTTGAGTCTCGGAATTATTCTTTTTTACATCATATCGGGAAGTAGCTGTCTTCCGTGGATGACGGCCAAGACGTCGATACGGTCTTTTCTTATTCGGTAGGGCTTTTCAATTAACTCGCGGATATCTTCCGCTTCATATTCCGGCACTATTCGACCGGATAGTGGATGATCGGCAATTTGCTCGAACGTCGGGTTAGTTTTTCCACCATACGTATGGCATAGATAAGAGAGTTTAAAGATATGTATTCGTAAATGTTGGCCAGGTGACTGATTGCATTATCGGTCCAGTGAACCCTCATGCCGATAAACCGAACCTTTTTCGCACTTCTTTCACGTCCACCGTCCGGCCTTGATCGCTGTCTTTTAAGCCAGCCTCGATGGCTTGGCGAACGTAGATCCGATACATCAGATCTTCCCAAGTTGCGCTCTCGGGTAAGGTATTCAAAAGCTGATGAGCTTGTTCTTTAATATTTCCCGTTTCCATGGTTGATTCTCCTGTCTGAAACCGGGATTTTCGATCCGAAAACCTCGAGAAAAAAATACCAAATACGAATGGAAGCATCAAGTCCGCGTCTTGAAAAGAAATGGTATAGGTATTTGGCATTGTTAAAAATTCAATTGGTCGGTATACGATCCTCAAAATTCGTCGCCAGCAAGAAGCGCCAGTCGCAGTGAAGTCTTTATTTTGGTTTTACCCGCCGCTGGTGAACTCAGGGTTCGCTTCCGATATCGATTCCATTTACTGTTGCATTTTGCGACTTTTTGGTTCATATTTGCAACAAAGAATTGGAGGTGCGATTATGACAACTGCAGTCAGGGTGTCCGAGGATTTGGTCAAACAAGCCAAAATCTACAGCAAAATTGGTAAAAGATCCGTTACCGGCCAAATTGAATATTGGGCCATGATTGGAAAATGCGCCGAGGAAAATCCGGACCTTACATACAGCTTGATCAAGGAAATTTTTATAGGTCTTGCCGAATTAGAGCAGGGCGAATACTCCGAATATAAATTGGGGTAATGGCGGATGAAAATTATTCAATCTCGATCTTTCGAAAAGCGGGTTAAAAAATTTAACCAAGCTCAGAAAATGATACTGGATGAGCAGATAAGGTTAATACTCGAAGATCCAGATATCGGTGACGAAAAAAAAGGTGACCTGAGCGAAGTCTATGTGCATAAATTTAAGATTAAGACTATTCAGTATCTTTTAGCTTACCGTTTCCATGAGGAACAACTCGAACTGATAATGATTGGCCCGCATCAAAATTATTACAGAGATTTAAAGAAATATCTGAAGAAGAGGTAAGCAAACAACTGCTTTTAGTCCGTCTTGCTTTGCTCGCGGCTGACGCAGAACGTTCGGCAGAGGAAAAAGTAAAAAACAGGGAAAAACTGATGAAACTTTCGGAGCAAGATACCAAGCTTTTTTTCCAGTTAATGTGGGCGCTACAATTCTATGTGAATCAAAAGCTCAAGATTCATGATATTAAATACATTGATGATTATGCTGATTCTGCTACCGGCCAGAAGGTAAAAGTACGAGAGGCACTTTACGAAAATATAGAACTCATCGATTCTTTTATTCAGGAGAATCCGCAGAATTTTGCAAAAGCAGATCTGGCGATCATTTCAGAATGGAAAAAATTCATCAAGGGCAGTTTTTTCATTGAACGACTCTTAAAAAAATATGCCGTTTTTATACAAGAAGATAAAGTATACGGAGTATTGGGGCTTTCCCAGAGCTTCGATGAGTTGACTTATAATGCGAATCTGCCTTTATATATCGACACGGTTTTATTGCCTTTCAAGGGCAAAATTGTTTATGATGGCCTTCTTGGGTTTCAAAACATATTCTTCGGTGGTGGGATAAAGCGCAGTCTAAAAGAAATCTATATGCGAGCGAAACAAAATAATCGAATTAACGATAGCCTGGAAAAACCCCAAGTGAAAAATCAAAACAAATCAGAACCCAAATCATTAAGAAACTGGAAACCTGAATTGGAGGAGTTAGCCCACAGAGCGAAAAAATTGAAGGGATCGACAGAGTCTCCGGCAATTTTCACTTCTGCATTCAGTTTAGTAAAAGCCAGCATTGAGTTTGCGCAACTTGCAGTGTCGGATGCAAATGACCAAGAAACCCTCCACAAGGCTTTACGGAAAGTAAGGCGTGCATTTAACAAATCGAACACTGTACTTTATCGAGAAGAATATTAAAAAAAGCCGAACCAACCAGTTCACCGGATTGCCATTCCGCTGCCGCTACATGGCAACCGGCGACCGGAACGTTATGCGAAAAAAGAAAAAGGAAAAAAAATGACGAAGCTGCTTGATAAAGCATTCGAGGAGGCCTCCAGACTTCCTGAAAGGGACCAGAACGCTTTGGCCAAATGGGTCCTGGACGAATTGCAGTCTGAGAGGGTGTGGGCAAGAACTTTCGCCGAGTCCGAGGACGTCCTGGAGAAACTTGCAGATGAAGCCATCGCGGAAAAGCGAAAAGGCAAAACAATTCCACTTGATCTGAATCGTCTATGAAATCGACCACAACACACCAATTCTGCGGGGACGTAGGTTAAATTATAACTTGATTCGGGGGGGCGAAGCTGTCAGGAAGTGGGGCATGCCGCGTAAATCAAGAATTGATGCCCCGGGCGCCCTTCATCACATCCTATTCAGGGGGCCAGTTTGGGCTAACCCAACCTGCAGTCAGCATTGCGGTAAGGCGGGGGGGAAAACCCGCTGAAGATCTGAATCTGAAATTGATTGAAGGATAATATTTTATAATTTAACCTACGTCCCGTCCCCACTGAAGTAGGTGAACTATGTGGAATTATAGAGTTGTCCGAAAGAAAAATGTCTATCATGATTCTTCGAGCAAAAAAGAAAGAACAGAATACACGTATGCTATACATGAAGCATACTACGATAATAATGGGTTTGTAGGGGCAATCACAAAAGATCCGATTGAACCTTTTGGGGATAACATTGAAGAGTTGCGGCATTCATGGGTGATGATGGCTGAAGCCTTTGGTAAACCGATTCTTGATTATGAAAAGATTCCGGAACCAGGTTACGAACGTAAAGAAGATCCAATTGGATCTGAACTTGATAGAAGAGTCAAAGACTTTGATTCTGGTAAAACAAAAGGAATCCCCTGGGAACAGGTTAAAATAGATTTAGAGGAGAAGTGGGGTCCTTTTGACGAGAATGCCTACAGAAAGCAAATAGAAGATGAGAGGTTGGAAAAGGAGCAGTATCATAGCGAAGCCTTTATTGGCATATCGGTATTTGAGGATCTCATAAAGAAATTATACACTGACTGTCGAGAATACATTAAACGAGATATTGCTACAAATACTCGAAAATCCCAGTAAATCGATACCTAACGAAGCTTTCCGGCCGGGGTGTTTACTTATTTACGGGATGTCCCGGATATTCCCAATCAATTCGGGGCCGTCATTTCGTGGGTTATTGACACTGGCGCCGACTTTATAGAACGTCACATCGGCTTTTTGAATATCCAGAAGTTGCTTTACCTCATCAAGGGAAGCACGAAACCAATCGCGTACATACCCTTGCTCGACTATCACCGGCATCCGTGGATGCAGCTTTGCAAGGATACCCTCTGAGGGTCTCGTAAGAATCGTACAAGACAGCGCCTCCGCGTCATTTCCTTTCCAAACATCCCACAGACCTGCAAAGACCAAAGGATCTCCTGTTTCTGATGCAACGAAGTATGGTTGTTTGCGTCCATCCTCACTTCGCCACTCGTAAAAGCCTTGGGCAGGCACCAAGCACCGCTGCGATTGGTCCCAAGCGGTCCGATACACGGGCTTTGAATCAACCGTTTCAATCCGGGCATTGAATGTGGCGTATTTTGATTTTCCGTCCTTTGACCAGTGAGGAATTAAGCCCCATCGCATTCCGACGCCTTCTTGGGCGGTGAACACCGCCACCCTTTGTGTAGGAGACACATTGTAGCTGAGCGTGACGTCCTTCGGCCAATCCCCCAGAATCCGCACCCAGGTTCGCATCGCGTCTATATGGTTCGAGTATCTTCCGCACATTTTTAATATAACCAACCTGTTATCACAAAAAATCGGCAAGAGAAAGCCCTTAGAACCTGGCATGGAGGGGGTGGGGGGAGCGCTTTTAATTACATTTTTTGACTACGCTGTTGCTTATAGCTAAAATCCAAAGGCCCTCATCGTGGCTAGATTCCTGAGATGATCTTCAAGGTCGGTAAGCGTCGGCCATTTCTGCCAATCCAGCTCATTCTCCTTGAAAATTTTTAGAATTTCCTCAGTTCCAAGTTTTTGCAACGCAGGATTGTCGCTTGGCAATCCACCTTGATGGGCCCGGTTCAGCCTTTCATATTTCCTTCTGAGTCTTGATTTTTCGATGTCATTTAGTACTACCATGGTAACCTCCCTATGACTTAAACGTTGTTTGTTGTTTGGTTCTTGACTCACAAAGGATATTGTTGCAGGCAACCACCCCGTTACCACAGGAAAAGTAGAGCGTCAACCATTTGATCCGTCTTCGAATTTCGGAATTAGATGTTCGGATTTAAGCAGAGGCGCCAGGTAAGCCCCTTTAAGGGGGAAAAACCGGGCCCTCTGGAGCCCGATTTTTAGGCCATACCTGCCTGCATTTTCCGCGACTTTCCTTCCAATGGCTCTGATACACACGACCGCTTTTTCGCAAATCGGCGCCCGCCGCCAGGCATCATCAGGTCGTTTTTTTCAAGGCGATCTGGTTTCGGCCGAGGATTTTCTTGCCTTTTGAGTCGTAGGAGGGTCTCGCCGCTGAAAGCGTCAAAGCCGGACAACCTGAACTGCCGCACGGCCTCTGTGGTGTGTTGGTGGTCGTTGACTTCCTGCCGCCTTGATGATTTAGTGTGCCGACACGGCGGCGATCCGATTTCCGTGGCATGCTCGATTTTCTTTTTTCGAGATCCGTTCAAGCGGTCAAATGTGTGAATACCAAACGGTTTTGCAAGAAAGAATGATTTTTTGGGCATTCTTTCCGTGAAGACAGCGGGGGCGTTCATGTCCATGACGGCACTCATCAAAGGCGTTTGTATCTTGTTCATAGTAACCGGTATCCCCATCGCTCTTTACGGCGCCTGGGAGATATGGGGAACCTTGAGCCTTGTGAGTGCTTCACCAAAACGGGTTAAGGCCAAGTTTGTCGGCTACCACCGTGAATTTCACGAGAGCAGCAGAATTCGGTCCACCGACCATGAATTGGGAGGGCTCGAGTCTTCTGAGCAAGTGGCGCTGTATCCAGAGTTTACGTACCGGGCGGATGACGGCACTGAGCGGCGGGTACGGGAATCCAAGGTCCATGTGGTTGAGCTTTACAAACCGGGCGACGAGGTGGAGATTGTGGCGCAGACCCATGGATTTGCACGGCTGGCCGGCTTTTTCTCTCTCTATGGGCGGGATCTGTTGATTCTGGTCATAGGGCTGGGGTTTGTTCTTGTGCCGCTGGCTATCTGGAAGGGTTTCATCCCCGCCCTGGAAAACACCCCGGCCGGCGCTGAACTTGCCGCCTTCGGCGACAACACGATCAAAGACCTGACAAATACCGTCATGGAATTCAAGGTGGGGCCCGTTCCGTATCGTTATATCCTGGGCGGCGTCCTGGCGCTCGTGGTGCTCGGAGTGATTATCTCGGTGATCGCAGGGCTTTTGCCGTTTTTCGCCCAGATGCGTTTTGGCGCCGGAGGCCGTTTGATTCACGCGCTGGAGCAAAAGCGCTTTGAAGATGCCAGGGCGATGATTGGCGAGGGCAAGGGGATCCGTGCCAAAAACGAGTATAACAAAAATGCGCTGTTGCTGGCGCTGGAAGCAGGACAGGCGGATTTGGCGCGCCTTTTGATTGCGGCCGGCGCCGACGTAAACCTGAGAAGCAAAACGAACAAGACCCCTCTTGAGCTTGCCGTCCGATCCGGGGACCTGGAAACGGTGAGGATGCTGCTGGCCTACGGTGCGTTGCCGGATCCGCCCGGCGATGACTTCCCGATGTTTTTTTTGGCCGTGGCCAAGGGGTACGATGACATGGCCCGCATCTTGATCGAGGCAGGCACTGACCTGCACCGTCGCTACCGACTCAAAGACTTTACGGTCACGGTAGGGGACTATGCCGTACTGGCCAAAAAGCCGGCTCTGGCCGAATTCATCCGTCAGCGGGGCGGCGGCTTTGCAGGGTCAATCTCGGCCACGGAAGGCAGTGTGAAGTAAACAGATCAACTTGAACTTTGTGCTAAGGACAAGACCGGTGTAGGTTTTTGGAATGCGTTTATGTTCAGAAAAAAGAGTTTTTTAGCGCCCGTAAGGCGTGCGTGTGAACAAACCGCCCGTTATGCAGGAAAACGGTCCTGCCCTCCCGGCCTGTGAAGGCGCCTTTCCTTGGTTCCCCCGGCAGGCCGCGCAATGCAAATCTTCCGGATATTGCATGAGCAAGGCTTTGGCCATACAGCCATGCCGACCCATTGGCCAAGTCTAAAGGGGGCCGTCCCTGTGACCGTCATTGTCGAGGCGTCCGAATACGCGCCGCAGAAGCGGGGTGACCCTGGCGCCGACATTCTGTCGGATTTTCAGTTCCTCGTCGGCTATCTTGAGAAACAGCCCGTCCAAGGCCTTATAGGTAAGATATCGACCCAGGTCTGTCTCAACCGGCTCAAACCCGGCGAGCCGACCGGCCAGGGAAGATGCGAACCGGTTCCACTGATCTGTAAGGGCGTCCCAAGATTGCTGGGTCGAAATGTTGCCGATCAGGGGCTTATGAACGGAAGCCTCTATCTTGGGGCGATAGAGGGCGAAAAGCTCATCATAGGTGGTACGGCGGAGATGCTGTGTGGCGGCATCGCTTTGCCCGTAGAGCAGCCCAAAGGCATCTCCTATGCTCATCTGTCGTATGCTGTTGACAAAGACGGGGGATGCCTGCCCGGCGGCGTCTTCCGCCGCCCTGTTGATGCGAATGACGGCATCATCAACCAGCTTGCGGCCTCCCGGGATTTTGGCAAGGTTTTCAACGACCGCCCCGGCTTCTTCGGGCAGAGAGATCCTGATGTCCCCGTCGCCAAAATAGCCGTCCTGCATGTGCAGCCTTGCCGCCGCATTCCTCGCGCCGGTCTTCAGGGCTTCTTTCAAACCATTGGCCGCTTCGTCTTTGGTGAGGGGCGTTGACGGATCTACGGATTCCAGCACTGTCGTCAGGGAAGCGCAGGAAACAGTGAAAAAGGCTATTGCGATGATTGCCGGCACTGCTTTTTGCATTGTATGACCGCCTGTTTGTCGAGAAAAAACCCGGACAAGGTGCGTAAGGAACCCCTGACGCCGGGAATCATACCGGTCCAACGCCCGCGTGTCAACAGCAAGTCCCGTCCCCAAATCCACCGCCGGTCGTGAAGAAGGGATTCGTTTGGCGAATACATGCAAATTTTGATAGGTTTTCATCCCGCCAAATCCCAAAAAAACAGCTTGAGATTAAAGGTATGCCCGCCGATGTTATTATTGGGGTCGCATGGATTTTTATATCGTTTCAATATAAGATGCCAAGGTAAATGATCAAACCAACGTAAACCTAAATGTTATAAAGAAATAGCTTGTTATCGACTACAAGAGAAAATTCGGTAGCATCAAGAATCTGTCGCACTGTTTTGCGGTGTTTTGCGACAGAAGGGGGAAGCGGTTATGCTTTACATTGGTTACGGAATTTTTCTGCTTTCCGGCGCATTTGCACTTACGGCTTTTATCACCGCGCTTGCCGCACATTGCAAAGCAGCGTTTTGGAGGAAGTTCTGGCCCATCGCGCTTGTCGTATTTCAGGTCTTTGGTTTTGCGGCCCTGGTGATCAGCGGTGCGTATCTTCTGCGTGAAAACTTGCAGCCAAAATGGTTTTTCTGGTACGGCCTGTCGCTATTGGTGGCTTTCGGAGCGGGGGCAATTCTTATTCTCCGTCACGGGATGCGCCTGGTGGAACCCAGTCAAAGCGCGGCGGTCCATTGGTCGCGTTGGAAGCCGGCATTTGCCTTCTGTTTCTTTTTTGCCCTTCACATCCTTATGCTTGATGTGATGCAACTTGCGGTGATGACGGAGCTGAACCGTGTTTCCGCCGATGCCGCCGCAAACGTGGTTCATCGTATCCCGCCGACCCCTTTGGATGCCCATAACGCGCGCTTGGTTTACGAAAAAGCGATACGCGCGCTTCCGGCCGCAGACAGCCTTCCCGACTGGTTTCATGGGAGCGCTATGCAGGTTTCGCATCCGCCGGAAAAAGAGGTCGGGCGATTCCTGTCCGAACACGGCGCCTTATTGGCAACCATCGAAAAAGCTGCTGCGATTCCCGCATACAGACTTGCGTTTGACAGCCTTGACTACGCTGAATGGCCCATCCCCGATTTCAGGGGCTATCGGACATTGGCCGTCCTGGTAACGATGGACTCCCGCGTGAAGGCCGATAGCGGCGATGCCGCCGGCGCCTTAAAAGCCCTTGCCGTCATGGGCAACATGTCGGAACACCTGGCAAGCGTTCCCCTGCTGGTCTCATTTGTCGTGGCCGCCCGCATTGACGAGATGCGGATCCGGGGCTTTGAGTACTTCCTGTCCCGCATTGAAAACCTGCAAGGGGATTTTGTTGCCCCGGCGCAGCCCCCGCCGAAATCCTCCCCGCTGGTCGCCCTGCAGAAAGCCCTTCATATGGAAGCCCAGGGGCAACTGGCAGGGTTTGCCAAAACGGCGTCGGCCCCCGATATTCGTTCTGTGGATTCGCCGTCGGCAACGGCGGGAGTCAGCGTCACCCCTGCAACCAAGATGTGGCGCGCTTTTTTTCTGCCCAGTGAACTGCGCGCAGCCAGGGATATCTTCACGGCCGGTCTCATGAAACCGGCAAGCACATACGCGGAACTGCGCAAGAACCTGGAGGTTATGGCAAGCGCCCGCGAACAGGGCCGACTGGGGATTTTGACGGCCATTTCCGGTCCGGACTACGCCAACTACGTCGAAACGGCTATTCGGTGGGATGCGCTCAAAGCGTTGGAAGGGGCGGCTACGGCGGCAGCGCAATACAGGGCGGTCAACGGGCGCTATCCGGATCAACTGGAAGCATTGATGCCGCGGTTCATGGAAGCAATTCCAAGCAGTCCCTATACAGGCGCCCCGCTGCAAATGAGCCCGGGGAAAGAAGGTCTTGCCCTGTGTTGCCCGTCAACCGAGCTTCCGGCTGCGGGACAAGACAGAGACAATCTTTGTTTTGTCCTTGGAAAAAAGCGCCGGTAGGGTTTGCTTTCCCAACCAATGCCATTCTAAAAGAGGCAAAAGCCGGGGGGCATACGCAAAAGGCGACTTTGGGGCGTCTGCGGGAGGAAAGAATTCGGGGTTCGATGTTCAATCGGCGACGAAACGCCGGGGTGGGGGATCGTGTTGTGCATTCATTGTTCGATGGGAAACCATATGGTATGGTGGGCAAAACCTAAGGAGTGATTGGTTATAAGCACATAGGGATAAACTTGTGAACCAAGGCGCTGTACCATCTGTGCGATAATGTGGGTGAATTCCACATCATCATCCGGTTCGCCAAAAATCTCTCTGCGCTGCATTTTTTCCAGACATACACAATAACGCATTGGGCCAATCCCATCTTGTCGGGCGGCACAACCCGATTATGCCGTTTACCATCCGGCTGTGGACCAAAAATGAGCCATGATGATGTGACCCGGCGCTTGTCGCAAACATTTTCCATTTCATCGAAACGCACGAAGGACGACTCCGAATCCGTTTTCCGAGAAGCGTCTTTGGCGCACATGGAGGGCAGGCTTTCTGAAGCGGAAAGAGGTTACCTGGAGATATTGAGCAAAAAGCCTCATTGGGGGCCGGCACTCAACGCGCTTGGGACGGCATTTCTGGATCAGTGCCAACCGGATAAGGCCCGGAAGGTCTTTGAGAAGGCAGCCGGTCTCAGACCTCCCTATTTTCCAGCATGCTATAACCTGGGCAGGCTCAAACAGCTGGAAAACGATCACAAGGGCGCCATAGGTGTTTACAGGGCCATACTGGAAAAGCGGCCTGATTTTGGTCAGGCATGGAATAATTTGGGTATTGCATATCGGGAAGTTGGGGATCCGGATGAAGCCCTGTCCTGTTTTCGAAGAGCGGTGGCGTTCGCTCCCGACATGGCAGAGGCATGGAATAATCTCGGTGTGGCGCAAGACGAGTCCAATCTGGTTGAAAATGCTTCAAAGTCATACAGAAAGGCCATTGAGATACAGCCGGATTATGCATCCGCCCACTTCAACCTTGGGGTTTCTCTGCAAAAGCTTGGGCTGTTCAAGGAGGCCGAGGACCACTACAACAAGGTGCTGGAGACTAAGCCCGATGACGAGGCGGCAAGGTTTATGCTCCAAAGCTTGGGGACATTGGAAACACCTGATGCCGCTCCGGCGCAATACGTGCGTGGCATCTTTGATCGGTGTGCCGGGACTTTTGAAAAGATCTTGGTTAAAGACCTGGAGTACAAGACTCCTGAACTCCTGTTTGACCTTGTGCGCCCATATCTGAGTAAAGAAACAAATGTTCTGGATCTTGGCTGTGGCACCGGCCTGGGATCTCAACACTATCGGCCGTTCGCGAAAATGCTGATAGGAGTCGATGTATCGTCAAAGATGCTTGAAAGGGCCGGAGAAAAAAACACCTACGACCGGCTCAAGGTCTTTGACATCCTTCAGCCCTGGAAGTTTTCCCAAAAATTTGATCTGATATATAGCTCCGACGTCTTTGTATATTTCGGGAATCTGGATCCGATCATCGAATCCGCATCTTCATACCTTGTTTATGGAGGGGTTATTGCGTTTTCAGTGGAAGTACTGGAAAACGACAGTATGGAATAC
>CAYSGJ010000033.1:0-39669 GCA_964430705.1 uncultured Desulfobacterales bacterium
GTTTTTCCGGCGGTGGATTTGGGCCAAGGTCAAACCGCCCGAGCCAGGGTCAATACATCCACACGCGCTGCACCAACCCCCATAAGCGCACGGGCGCAAGCATTTACCGTAGCACCTGTCGTGAAGACATCGTCGACAAGAAGAATCCTTTTTTCTCGCACCGCCCGTGAATTTCTCACAGCAAACGCCCGGGCGATATTCCCGCGACGCTCTTTACGGCTGAGCCCGGTTTGGGGTTCGGTTTTCAGGCAACGCCACAGGCTCATGCCGTCACAACAAAGGGCTTCGTGCTTCGCCCATCTCGTAATCAACAGGTACGCCTGATTGAATCCTCTTTCCCGCAACCGCGTCTTGTGTAGGGGCACGGGCACAATGAGGTCTATGTCGTCTTTTTCCCAAAACCGGTAAAATGTCTGCCTCAGCAACCCGGCAAGGGGCGCGGCAAGCGAAAGCTTCCTGCCGTATTTGAGCTGGTGGATAGCCTCCAACAGGGTGCCGTCATAAACCCCGAAAGCCCTGGCCCGTTCAAAAAAACGTTCTTCGACAAGGCACTCAGAACAGGTGTGGCAAACACCTTCCCTGGAGACAAAAGGAAGCCCGCACTGCATACAATACGGTTCCAGAATCGGGGCAAATCCTTCACGACAAGTCCGACAAAAAAGGCCGGCAGGATCGTGGCGCCACGTACCCGACTCAGGCAGCGCTACGCTGCCCAGAACCCTGCAAATAGGGCATCTTGGAGGAAAAAGCATGGCCAAAAAAGCATCAAACAGGCCCCGCAGAAATGTTGGACTGTCACGCAAAACCATACCGCCTACAACGTACGGAAGGACGAGAGGCGAGGGGCGTGCGCCAAGCTTTTATTCTCACCGCCGGCCTCTTGCCCCGAGCCCTGAAAACCGTTTTTTCAAAGCTTCAGTCTCTTGAAAATCCTGTTGCCAAACGGTCCGCCACGGCATCAATGAATTCGTCCGTGGCGGCAACCATCTTGGCAGGCGGTTCTGAAATCCTGGCCAAATCTCCCGTCATAATGCCGTCCACCTCCACCGTGTCCCGGGTCGCTTTTTCGAGCTTGTCGGCGAATTGAACAAGTTCCGGGCTGTTGTCCAGTTCCCCTCTTTTTCGCAGCGCGCCGATCCAGGCAAATATGATGGCCATGGAGTTTGTCGACGTCTTTTCCCCCTTGAGATGCCTGTAGTAGTGTTGCTGAACCGTGCCGTGGGCCGCCTCGTATTCAAAACAACCGGAGGGCGACACCAAGACCGATTGCATCAAACCCAAACTCCCATAAGCGGAACCGATGAAGTCGGACATCACGTCGCCGTCATAGTTCTTGCACGCCCACAGAAACCCGCCTTCGGAGCGCACTACCCTCGCGACCGCATCGTCAATGAGGGTATAATAGTATTCAAGCCCTGAGTTTTCAAATTTCTCCTTAAAACCCTCATTGGAAAAAATGGATTCAAACGTCTCCTTGAAGTATCCGTCATATGTCTTGGATATCGTGTCCTTGGCGGCAAACCAGAGCGGGACATTCCGTTCAAGCGCGTAGGAAAAACATGTTCGGGCAAAGCTCTTAATGGATCCGTCCAGATTGTGGATAGCCTGAACAACACCGGGACCATCGAACTCGTGAATGGCCTGTCGAACCTCCTTTGCGTCCTTTGTGGTAATAACCAGTTCAGCCTTGCAAGGCTCTTTTATATATCGCTCTACACCGCCGTACACGTCGCCGTAAGCATGCCGGCCGATAATAATCGGTTTTTTCCAAAATCGAACTGCGGGCTCAATGTTTCGCAACAATATCGGTTCTCGAAATACGGTTCCGTCCAACATGGCTCTAATGGTGCCGTTGGGACTTTTCCACTGCCTTTTGAGATTGTATTCCTCCACCCTGGCCGCATTGGCCGTAATGGTTGCGCACTTTACTCCGACCGTGCATCTTTTGATGGCCTCGGCGGCTTCGATCGTTATCCGGTCATCCGTGTCATTTCTGTTTTTTAGACCAAGATCGAAGTATTCGGTTTTCAAGGCCACGTAGGGCTCCAAAAGCTTTTTCTTTACCATATCCCAAACAATACCGGCCATTTCATCACCCGCCATATCCACGACGGGGTTTTTCATCGCAATGTTGTTCGCCATATCACGTATCCTCTTGTTTCTCATTTGAATTCCCAGTTTTCTGTTCTATCCTTTAAGGAAAATATGTCAAAAGGAAATCATACCCTTTTATATCATTTCCTCCCTTCTAAGGCGTTCTAAAATATCATTGACGACAACCATTGCAAGCCCTGCCGGAGGTTTTCCGGGACTGCCGTTTTCCTTTCCGTCCTGCGTCGGTTTATTCCCTCAGACGTTTCAGTCCGCCGCTTTCTTTCCTGCAATATTCCTTGGGCTCTGTACCTCTCTTGAATACCGCAGTGACCGCTTGGGAACACTCCGGCGATGCCAGAAGACCCGATTCAGGGTCCATGGCCACGGAGACGATGCCTTCAGGGAAATCAAAGTTATAATAAGGAAGCCCTTTGAGTGCCTGGCCCATAAAATCGATCCATATCGGCAAGGCGGCTCTGGCGCCCGTTTCCTTGTCTCCCAGGGTGCTGTGTTTATCCAGTCCCACCCACACGCCTGCAGCAGTGGTGGGGGAGAATCCGACAAACAGGGCATCTTTATAGCCGTCGGTCGTCCCTGTTTTTCCGGCCAACGGCCGACCGATGTCCTGTGCCTTCCTGCCGGTACCTTCCAAGACGACCGCTCTGAGCATGTCGGTCATGATGGCCGCGGTTTCAGCGCTGATGACCACCTTCCTTCGGGGCTTTACGGTCCAAAGCGTGCGTCCTTCTCGGTCCAGGACCTCGGTAACGGCAAAAGGTTGAGACCAAGTCCCTCCGCTTGCAAACGCCGCATAGGCTGCGGTTAATTCCAGGAGTGTGGTCTCGGATGTGCCTAAAACCAGAGACAGGTTTGGGTCCAAAGGCGAGACAATACCGATGCGGTGGGCAAACTCGACCGATACGGTAGGACCAAGTTTTTCGAGAAGTCTGACCGCCGGTATGTTTTTTGACAGCGCCAGGGCTTTGCGAAGGGTGATCTCTCCCATATATGTGCCGGAAAAGTTTTTCGGAGACCAGTCTTCGCCCCTTGAAGCCCCTTTGTATACAACAGGAGCATCCCATAGCAGGGCGTTTTGCGTAAAACCCTTTTCAATTGCAGAGGCATAGATGATTGGTTTAAAAGCCGAACCGGCCTGTCTGCGAGCCATCGTGGCCCTGTTGAAAGCGCTTTGATCGAAGTTCCGTCCTCCCACCATGGCCGGTATGGAACCGCGGGCCACATCAAGACATATAAGCGCCGCCTGGGGCGGATCATCTTTGAGCAGGTTTTGAGCCTCCATGCGCGCGGCAAGCATGTCAAGGCCCTTGATTACCGCCGCTTCGGCTTTTTTTTGCATACCGAAGTCCAGGGTAGTGTAGACGGTAAGCCCGGTTCGATATACGGCTGTTTCACCCAGGGTTTCTTCCAAAAAGTTCATAACGTGAGCCACAAAATAAGGGGCTTTGGTATGTGCCTTGTCCGCCTTTTCTGCAAGCAAAAGAGGGGTTTCCTTGGCAATCTCCAGTTGCCTTTCCGTAATAATGCCTGCTCGCGCCATTTGGTGTAAAACCACGCTTCTTCGTTTCAGGGCCAGGGATTCATTCACCAGTGGTGAATAGCGCGAAGGCGACTTGGGCATTCCGGCGATTAGCGCACACTCGGCCAGGGTCAACGCCTGGACCGGTTTTCCAAAGAACACCCGGGCTGCCGCTTCTACGCCATAAGCGCCACTGCCAAAATAGATCTGGTTTAAATAAAGCTCCAGTATTTCATCTTTGGTGTACCGACGTTCAATCTGAAAGGAAATAAAGGCCTCTTTTAACTTTCGCATGATACTCTTCCGAGACGTGAGGAACAGTGTCTTAGCCAGTTGCTGGGTAATCGTGCTGGCGCCCTCTACATAGTCGCCTGCCAGGAGATTTCGCGCAATCGCACGGACAATGCCCCTGGGATCCACACCGGCATGTTCATAAAACTTGCCGTCTTCGGTAGCGATTATGGCCTGTTTGAGGTGGTTCGGCATCACGGTCAAGCGAACAGAATCTCGCTTTTCAATAAACCGTTCGGCCAGCAATACTTCGTCTGCCGAGTAAATGCGCGTGACGGCAGCGGGTTTAAATGTTTCCAGGCTCTGGATTTGCGGAAGATCCTGCATGAGGGCAAGAATAAAACCTATGGAGACGCCGATGGCTGCGGCTGCCCCCAGACCAAGCGCCGAATAGATGATATGTCGTCGTGAAAAATTCAAAGGATTTCCCAGTTGGTTATGTCTTTTTTGATGATACTGTGGGCGATGCGGATGTCAACGACAAAGTCTGCATCACGAATCCGTGGATCGCCGTCTTTTTTGACAGTTTCGCGCTTTTCTGCTAGACGTGCTCCATGACGGCACGCTTGGAAATCATGCTCAAGCCGGAACTTTTTGATGCGGAAGGCGCAGGCCTTTGCCGAAAGGCGAATGACTATTTTGGGCTCCGCTTGTCTTCGGTGCGCACGGTCCATATTCTGACCATCGACATGGGGCTGTCCCCGGAACAGCACGAAGCGATCCGGCGGGAAATCTTCACAAACCCGGTGACACAAATATCATCTTACGATCCTCTGGATGTAGACTTTGACTGGATCCTTTGGGTCGGATACCGTCCGGGGGTCCGGGACAATCCCGGAAGCACCGCTGTTGAAGCGATTCAGGATTTTCTTCGGATAAACATCGAAAAGGGACAAGGCGTTTACACCTCTAAACGGTACTGTTTGAAAGGCGGCGGCCTTTGCTTCGACGAAGCGGACAAGGTAGCCCGAGAACTCCTGGCCAATGACACCATACAGCAATGGAAGGTCTTTTCCCCGGATGCCTGGAATCCCCAAGAAGGCACAGGAATTATCGTGCCAAAGGTGAAGCTGGACCATGTGCCCAGGGTCACCACCATCTCCATCGATTCAGATGACGTGCTCATGCAGATCAGCCATGAGCGGAATCTCGCATTGAACCCCAACGACATACCTACCATCCGGGCCTATTTTCTCAGAAAGGATGTTTTGGACGAACGCCTAAAGGTGGGGCTTGCCGAACCCACCGATGTGGAACTGGAGTATATCTCCCAGGCCAGGAGCGACCACTGCAACCACAACACATTTCGGGGCCTGTTTCGATACCACGACATGGAAACCGGCAGATACGAAGCGGTGAACGATCTTTTTGCCGGTTGCATTGAAGCCCCGACCCTCGCAATTAAAGAGAAAAAACCCTGGGTGGTCTCCGTACTTTGGGACAACGCCGGTGTCGGGCGATTCAACGAAGAATACCACTATGTGGTTACCGGAGAGACCCATAATTCGCCGTCAAACATGGAGGCTTACGGCGGCGCCATTACCGGCATCGTCGGGGTGTATCGCGATCCCATGGGAACGGGAAAGGGTTCCAAGCTCGTGGCCGGCATGTACGGTTACTGCGTGGGTCCTCGAGACTATATCGGGCCCCTCAAACCCAGGCTGCACCCCAAGCGGTTGCTTGACGGCGTGATCGAAGGGGTTCGCGACGGCGGTAACAAGAGCGGCATTCCGACCCCTTACGGACAGGTCTGGTTCGACAAGAGCTATCTCGGCAAGTGTCTCGTCTTCGTTACGGCCATAGGACTCATGCCGGCCCGGATCCATGGAACCCCTTGCGAGGAAAAAACCACGGCGCCCGGACAGCTCATTGTCATGTGCGGGGGACGGGTGGGCAAAGACGGTATTCACGGCGTTACCGCGGCATCTGAAGGCTTTTCATCCCAGACCCCCGCCGGCCATGTTCAAATAGGCGATCCCTACACCCAGAAAAAGATGCATGACTTTCTCCTGGAAGCCCGCAATGAGGGCCTTATCGCTTTTCTGACGGATAACGGCGGCGGCGGCCTCTCATCGTCTATCGGAGAGTCCGCCCGGTTCTCCAACGGCTGTATCGTAGAGCTGGACAAAGTCCCGCTGAAATACGACGGGTTGGATCAGTGGGAGATATGGATCTCTGAGTCCCAGGAACGCATGACCGTAGCCATCGAGCCGGAACACGAAGCACGGTTCATGGCCCTTTCCGAAAAGCACGCCGTGGAAAGTACGGTCATCGGTCTCTACACCGATTCAGGCAAACTTCATATCACCTATAAAGAGAAAACCTGTGCATTTGTAGACCTCGACTTGCTTACATCCGAGTTTCCGCAATGGACCTTTGAAGCCCAATGGACACCTCCAGAGCTCAGGGGGCTTTGTGAACCGGTTCTCGGCGAACCGGCCGATCAAGCCAATATGCTCCTTTCTATGCTGGCAAGACCCAATATTTGTTCAAAAGAATGGATTGCCCGACAATACGACCATGAAGTACAAGGGACCAGCGTCATCAAACCCCTGGTTGGTAAAAATCGGGATGTCAACAGCGATGCGGTTGTCATACGACCGGTTTTGGAAGCCCCTCAAGGACTGGCCGCCGCCCAGGCGCTTTTGCCCACCTATTCTCACATCGACACCTATGACATGGCCGCCTGCGCCATCGATGAAGCCGTGCGGCGCATAGTCGCCGTCGGCGCCGACCCCGAACGCATCGGCGGCGTGGACAATTTTTGCTGGCCGTCCGTTCAGTACGATCCAAGGAAAAATCCCGACGGCAAATACAAGGCGGCCCAGCTTGTAAGGGCGAACCGGGCCCTGCGAGATATCTGCTTGGCATACGAAATCCCGCTGCTGTCGGGAAAAGACAGCATGTATGTGGACGGACACCTGAAAGGCCCTTATGGTCAGACCCACAAAGTGTCTGCCTTGCCCACGTTGCAATTTGCCTGCACCGCCATCGTTGAAGACTTCACCAAGTGCGTCACCATGGATGCCAAGGTGGTCGGAGACCTGGTATACATGTTGGGCGAGACCAAAGACGAGCTGGGCGCTTCAGAATATTACGAACATCTGGGCTATGTGGGTCTTCACGTTCCCAAGTTGGCGCCGGAAACCGCCATGGCATCGTATCGGGCCTTGAACCGGGCCATGACACGGGACCTGGTGGCCTCGTGCCACGGGGTGTACCGGGGCGGCCTGGGGGTTCATTTGGCCATGGTGGCCATGGCCGGCGGTCTGGGCCTGACCGTTGATCTTGCCAAGATTCCAAGGAAAGATATACAAAGAGACGATAGCATTCTCTATTCAGAAACGCCCGGTCGGTTTATCGTGACAGTCAATCCCGGGGACCGGCACGCGTTTGAATCCATCATGGCCGACATGGTCTTTGCTTGCGTCGGCACCATAACCAACGACGAATACCTCGTCATTAAAGGCCTGAAAGCAGGCGAGACCATCCGCCTGCCCGTTGCGCAACTCAAGGCAGCCTGGCAGGGTCCTTTTAAGGAACTCATATGAGCAATAAGGCCAAAAAGGAACCGGTACGGGTGCTCGTGCTTTCGGGTTTCGGCCTGAACTGTGATGTGGAGACCGCCTATGCCTTCAAACTGGCAGGCGCCCTGTCCGAGCGCGTCCATGTAAATGCCCTTATTTCTAAGGAAGTTTCTTTAAACGATTATCACATTTTGGTTTTTGACGGTGGGTTCAGCTGGGGCGACGATCATGGGGCCGGTGTGTTGGCCGCAGTGCGGTTGAAGTATAATATTGGAGATGCACTCCACGAGTTCATCGAAGACGGCAAGCTCGTGCTGGGTATCTGCAACGGTTTTCAAGTCTTGGTCAATTTAGGGTTTCTTCCGGGTTTTGACGGTGACTATAAAAAAAGGCTGGTGGCGCTGACATGCAACGATTGTGGAAACTTTAGAGATGACTGGGTCAGCCTTCTGGCCAACCCGGAATCTCCCTGCATCTTTACCAGAGGTATCGGCCAACTGGAACTTCCCGTCAGACACGGGGAGGGAAAGTTTTACGCATCCCCGGAAACGATTCAACATCTTGTGAATGAAAAGCAGGTCGTCCTCCAATACGCTGCGCCGGACGGAGCTGTGGCCCATGGAAAATTTCCTTACAATCCAAACGGCTCCGTCCTGGATATTGCCGGCATTTGTGATCCTACGGGGCGGGTTTTCGGACTGATGCCCCACCCAGAAGCGTATAACCATTGGACCAATCATCCGGATTGGGCGCGGATCAAGGTACGTTCGATGCGTGAAGGAAAATCCTTCGCAGAGGAAGACACCGTAGGAACGAAGATTTTCAAAAATGCTGTGTCCTTCATGAGTGGATAAACCATTTTTTCGCACTGACCTGATTAGGCCCATTCAAAAGGGATGATGATGAGAAAATTTGTGGCCGCCGCCGGCCTGAGCACAACCATATGCTTGTTGGCCCTTGTCGTATGCAGGTGTGGCGCTGACCCTTCCCGGCAAGAACCCTTGGCTGAACGCATCCTGCGAATCTCAGACCATAAGGTTTTAGCCCTGTCTGACATCCTCGAAGACCTGAAGGGGGTTCGGCTGATCTTTGTCGGAGAATTGCACAATGAACCCCAACACCACCAAGCCCAGCTCGCCGTTATCAAAGCGCTGCACGAAGCCCATCTTGCCTTGGCCGTAGGCCTTGAAATGTTTCAAAAAGAAAGCCAGGATGTTCTTAACCACTGGGTTGCCGGCACACTGGCTGACAAGGATTTTCAAAAAGTCTATTACAGCAACTGGGGATATCCGTGGCCTTTGTACAGCGACATTTTTGGGTATGCCCGTCGAAACAACATCCCCATGATCGGCCTCAATATCGCTTCCGAGATTACGAAGCAGGTGGCTCGAGAAGGCTTTGCATCCCTGTCAAAGGAACAGATCGGCCGGCTACCGGACGTGACATGTCGCGTAGATCCGGCCTATATGGCATTTATTCGCCGTTCCTTTGGGATGCATGGTCACGAGGGAAAACAGTTTGTCCATTTCTGTGAGGCCCAACTCGTTTGGGACTCCGCCATGGCTGTCAATGTGTTGGATTTTTTGGATAACCATCCCAGGCATCTCATGGTGGTGCTGGCCGGCAACGGCCACGCCTGGAGACATGGGATTCCGGAACAAATCGCCCGGCGGCGATCCGGCACGTCGTACAGGATCATTCTGCCGGCAATACCGGGAAGACTTGATGCCCGGACCGCCACCCTTGAAGATGCTGACTATTTGTGGCTGCCGTGATTGCCGACCGGCATTCCGAGCTGTAGCCGTTGCATAAGGGGATTGCACATGTTGTCTTTGAACGGCGACGCCGGCATCGCGTCTTGCTTGCACAGTCGAATCCCAGGGTGTCGGCCCGGCGAAAACGTTGAATCCTGAACGCACACGACCACAGTTGCCATGACAACAAAGGATCTGCTCCAGGATTTTTCCATTCGCACCGTCACCAAAAGCGGTTTGAAGATCGTCATCCGCCCCATCAAAAACAGTGATGGCCCTCTTTTGGAGGCGTTGTTTCAGGTGCTTTCCCCGAAAACGCTCTACTTTCGGTTTTTCATGCGCATCAAGGCGCCCTCCCCCGAGATGATAGCCAAGCTCCTGAATGTGGATCATGACAGGGACGTGGTTTTGGCGGCTACGGAAGGCAAACAGGGATCGGAACGGATTCTCGGGGTGTTCAGGCTCATGTGCTGTCGGGAAGGAAAGGAAGGGGAGTTTTCCCTCCTGGTCGGCGATCCCTGGCAAGGAAAAGGCGTGGGGGCCAGGTTGTTTCAGTACGGACTGTTTTTTGCCAGAGCCCGCGGCATCGAATCGATCTGGGGCATGGCCGTTGCGGAAAACAGCATTATGCGCCGTCTTGCTCGAAAAATGGGATTTGCCGTGACATGGGACGGAGACATGGGGGCCTATGAAATGAGAATGGCGCTATAGGACCACAGGAATTTCTGCCCGTGTAGCCTGTCGGCTGCCACGCACCGGCCCAAGACCAAGCTAATCCCAGAGATCATGGAATAGTTTGACCGCTTAGGGTCTTTTTCCATATCGCTGTTCACAGCGAGACTTTCTGCAAAGGAGACCGTATGACCATGCGCATCTCAATACTTATTGCGACGATAGTCGTTACTGCCACCATTGGATGCCAGACCACCTACTATTCAGTCTGGGAAAAACTGGGAAAAGAAAAGCGGCACCTGCTGAAGGACAATGTGGAGGCGGCGCAATCCGAACAGGAAAAGGCTTCCGAGGAGTTTAAGGATGCCTTGACCCGGGTTAAAGAGATCTACGGCTTCCAGGGAGGTGATCTGGAGGCCATGTATAACAAGCTCAGCAAAGACTATGAGGCCTGCGAGGACCGGGCCGACACGGTCCAAGGCAGGATTGACAAGGTTGAACGCATAGCGGCCGACCTCTTTGAGGAATGGGAAAATGAAATCAATGAGATGACCAATGTAACATTCAAGGCCAACAGCCGTGAATCCTTGCAGGCCACCAAAAGACGATATGCACGGCTCAACAAGGCCATGGTCAAGGCCCAATCGAGGATGGAACCGGCCCTCAGACACCTGCGGGACTATGTCCTTTATCTGAAGCACAATCTGAACGCCCAGGCCATTGGGGCTCTTGGCCGGGAAGTCCATGACATTGAAGGCGAGGTGGAAATACTCATTGCAGACATTGCCGACTCGGTTAAAGAGGCCGAGGATTTTCTGAAAACCTTGAAATAACCGATCAAGAAGAGATCGCCCGAAAAGAGGCCTGATGACAACAACGGACAGGCACAAAGACAAAGGCTCTGAAGCTCCGGAGGACAAACGAAAACGCCCCAGGCTGGTATTTTGGTTTCCCGGTCTTGGCGCCCTGGTTGTGTTTTTGATCCTTCGTGCCTGTGGATGGGGTTCGTAGCGCACCGTCCGGAGATTTCCGGCCTCCCCTTTTTAATGCCCTCGCAACCAGCATGGTGTGAGAGAACACGACCACGCATTGTGGCGACAAGCCGATCAACTATCGTCTGTACCGCCAGTATTCCTTCCCTTCTTCGTAAAACTGAAACTCTTCCGTTGCGTCCACCTGAACGGTGCGGAAGCCGGCATCACAGGCGCCTTTCATTCTGACCTTAACAGGCCAATAACGGCCTTGTTTATGAAAAGGTCCAACCTCTTCAACATCCAGTACGTGGAACACGCAGTTTGTCTCATGAACCTGGATTAGGTGCACGATGGTATCCACGGGCGGTGGCGTGGCACACGACACGGCCAGTAGTGCAAAGATCGCGGCTATCACGACAGCCAAGCGCTGCATCGAAAATTCATGTACGATCCTGCTGTTTAAAATGAAAATAAGCGGGAAAATCTTTTTCATCACATACCTCCAGTCAGCCAATTGTTGATCCGGAGAAATATCGCATGCCGCTCGGAGACGGAAAGAAACCATTTATTCCTTGTCGTAACAATTAAAAATATGAGGCTGGTTACAAGGGTTTCCGTTCACACGATCTCTTGCCGGCGGAGGCATCCTTTAGATCCTGAATAAGAGCCAGAACGTGTTTTCTGTTTCCGGCCTTTTTGATCCAACGAGGCAGCCTGCTGATAACACTGCGATTCAAACAACCCGGCTCATCCAACCGGCGCATCCTGTGCGCGGCTGCGACAAACGATTCTATGTATGCAAGGTGCGCGAAGTTGTAGGCCCACAGGATGCGTTCGCCCTGGCCGGCAACCAGCCACAAGGGCAACCCGAAGTAGCAATCCAGGCAAGCGTCGTCGCCCCAAAAAGCGGCCGCGTTCGGCTCGATGTCCTTGGCCAGGCCGCAATGCAAACAGGCCAGCCGCCGAGGCGACAAGAGCTCTTTCTCCCCTCCCGGCACAGGCCTCACCGATGCGCACGCACGGCACTGCGGGCAAACCACCAGAATCTCGTCCACAAAATCGGCAATCGTCAATTTCTGATCCGTAAACCGGTCTTGCGTGCTCATCATATCCATTTCATAATGGGACAATCCGGGTTAGCGGGGATGCTGTCCGCCGTCTCACGGCGCTTTCAATGACATTTGTCCCTCCGCAGTAAATGGCATGACCGATGGTACCATGAACCCGCCCTCAAGGCGAAGCCGGCCCTTGATTTTGTAATGAAACCTTTCTTCCGCATGGGCCTTCAAGAATCCCCTGGCCATATCCACCACGGAGGAATACACCGTCATGGGGATGACCGCCGTCCCTTGCGCGGGAATGTGTATGGCGACATCCGACACGCCTTGTGCAAAGCGCTTGCCGTTAAGTTCCAAATCGCAGTCGAGACCGTTGACATCCAGAGGCACCGGATTGGTGTTAAAGACCCGCAACTGGATTTGTAAAATCGTCTCAAAGATTTTGCTTTCTTGGACCTCGATATGGGCCAGTGTAATTCGCGGCGACTCCAAACGCTTTCCCGGGCCGGCACATCCTAAAAAAGACATGGTTGTCCACAGAGAAAAAACAACCGCCGGCCAACTACCGATCCGAGATCTCATACCGTGTTCTCCTTTCTTACCCTGCAAAGCCCCCTATTGCATATCTTTATCCGAAAGGACCTGTCCTTGCAATACTCCTGTTTGTCGGATCTTATTCAAAGCCAAAAAAACAAGGGACATATATTGTAAAAAAATGCTTTTCTGCGATAATCTCCATGATATCGGCAGGTCGAACCATCGCCGTATCGTTCCGGCAGCCGGGGCGTCGGCTGTTTTTTCGTGCGGTAACAACAGGTGTGGAGGAGCCAAGGAGATGGGGTCATGAGGCGTTGGATGGTTCGCTGGGCGATTTTGGCATCGGTTGTGGTGGGCGCCGCGGGGGCAATTTGGTACTTGACCAGGCCCGATCCGGTCAAGGTGCGGGTCAAGCCCGTGGACCGGGGAAATGTGGAACGGGCGGTTGCCAACACCCGTGCCGGAACGGTGAAATCCTGCCGCCGGGCCAAGCTTTCTCCCAGCGTAGGAGGGCAGATCGCCAAACTGCCCATTCGGGAAGGCGATCGGGTAAAAGCCGGACAAGTGCTGCTTGAGCTTTGGAACGAAGATTTGGTCGCTGAAACCGAGCTGGTGGATAAGCAGGCGGAAGCTGCACAAGCAAGGGCAAGGGCCGCCTGTCTTCAGGCGGAAGTGACGGAGCGGGAATCAAACCGTTTATTAAAACTCCGAAAGACCGGCGCTGCCTCTGAAGAAAAGACCGACCGGGCCGTAACAGAAGCAAAAGCGTTCATGGCTGAATGCGATGCTGCAAAAGCATCGGCCCTTATGAACCGAGCTCGGGTGAGCGTTGCCAGGGCGCAACTTGCCAGAACCCGTTTAAAAGCCCCATTCGACGGCGTTGTTGCACAGATTAACGGCGAGCTGCACGAATACCTCACGCCATCGCCTCCGGGCATTCCCACCCCTGCCGCGGTCGACCTCATTGACGATTCGTGTTTTTATGTCAATGCGCCCATAGACGAGGTGGATGCTCCGGAGATCGTTTCCGGCATGCCGGCCTGGGTGAGCCTGGATGCGCTGGGTGACCGCCGTTTCGAGGGAAAGGTCCGTCGCATTGCTTCATATGTGTTTGACCGGGAGAAACAGGCCCGCACTGTGGACGTGGAGGTCGGGTTTGTCGGCGCGGACAACATTGGCGGTCTCTTGGCCGGCTACAGCGCCGACGTGGAAATCATATTGGATGTTCGGCTCAGGACGCTTCGCGTTCCCACCGAAGCCGTGTTGGGTGGAAATCGGGTGTTCGTCTATGCGCCTGAACAGCGCATGCTGCAAGAACGCACCTTCAAAAGCGGTATTTCAAATTGGGACTATACCGAAGTAGAAGACGGCCTGGAATTGAACGAACTCGTTGTGGTCAACGTGGATGAGCCCGGTGTGCGGGATGGCGCCCGGGCGGTCGTAGCAACAGAGGGGCCATGATTCGCCTGACGGACATTCAAAGGATGTTTGAGGTGGGAGACGAAGCGGTCTATGCCCTCAAGCACGTGGACCTGATGGTCGAGGCAGGCGAATATCTTTCCGTCATGGGTCCGTCTGGAGCGGGAAAATCGACTTTGCTGAATATTCTCGGCCTGTTGGACAGACCGGATCATGGAGTCTACCACCTCGATGGCGTCAACACAACTGATCTGAGCAGCGACGAGCAGGCTTTGGTGCGTCGAGATAAAATCGGATTCGTTTTTCAGTTTTTTCACCTTGTTCCCCGCCTGACGGCCGCCGAAAATGTAGCTTTACCGCTGGTATTAGGCGGCATAAACCCGACGGAACGGGAGAGCCGCGTACAGAAAGCCTTGTCCATCCTGGATCTGGAGACTCGTGCCAACCACCGTCCGGATCAGCTCTCCGGGGGGCAACGCCAACGGGTTGCCATTGCCAGGGCCACGATCATGAGACCGCAGGTGATTCTTGCTGATGAACCTACCGGAAATCTGGACAGGAGCTCCGGCAAGGAAGTGATCAAGATCCTGGAGGATCTCAACGACAAAGGCATGACCTTGGTTATGGTCACGCACGATCCGGGCCTGGGAAATCGGGCCACTCGAAAGATTGGAATCGTTGACGGACAGATCGTCAAAGATACGGCCCGGAAGGATTTGTAATCGGACAACATGAGATTCAAAGACGTGATTGGATACGGGATTCGGGCATCATCAGGCTATCCGACCCGGACCTTTCTGATGATCCTGGCCATGGCTATCGGCGTGGCCTCGGTGGTTATTCTCACGGCATTGGGAGAGGGCGCCCGGCGATATGTTGCCAATGAATTCACGTCACTGGGCGCCAATTTGTTGATTGTCTTGCCCGGCCGGTCGGAGACAAAAGGCGGGCCACCCCCCCTGCTGGGAGAAACCCCGCGCGACTTGACCCTGGAAGATGCCCTGTCGCTGACCCGAAGCGCGGCCATTCATCGCGTGGCGCCCGTTACGCTCGGCTCCGCACCGGTATCTTGGAAGCACCGGGACAGGGAGGTTATCGTTTTCGGATCCACGCCGGCATTTTTCGAGATCCGGGATTTGTCTATGGCCCAGGGTAGATCGCTTCCTCTGGGCGACCCCACCCGGGCCTCTGCCGTGTGCGTGTTGGGATACAAGCTCAAAAAGGAACTCTTCGGAAATCAGTCCCCTCTGGGCGCCTGGATCCGTATCGGGGACCGGCGTTTCCAGGTGATCGGGGTTCTGGCCAAGAAAGGACAGTCGTTGGGGCACGACATGGCAGATGTGGTCATCGTGCCGGTGGCTTCTGCTCAGACCCTTTTTAATACTTCAGGCCTTTTTCGCATTTTGGTTCAGGCCAAGGGGCGGGACGTTGTCCCTAGGGCCAAAGAAGCAATCCTTAGTATTGTCCAGGAACGACATGAAGGTGAAGATGACGTCACTGTGATCACCCAGGACGCCCTGCTTGCAACTTTTGACAAGATTTTCAGGACCCTGACGTTCAGCGTAGCCGGCATTGCGGGCATCAGCCTGGTGGTTGCAGGGGTTCTGATCATGAACGTCATGCTCGTGGCCGTGTCTCAGCGTACGGCCGAAATCGGTCTTTTAAAGGCCGTCGGCGCACCGGGAAAACAGGTTCTCCGGCTGTTTTTGGCTGAATCCGCCATGCTTTCATTGACAGGCGCGGTCTTCGGACTTGTCGTGGCGTTTCTAGGCGCCTGGGCGGCGGCCCGATTCTTTCCCGCGTTTCCCCTCCGGGTGCCCCTTTGGGCATTGGTCATGGCGACAGGGGTTGCACTGGCAACCGGCTTGGCCTTCGGCGTTCTGCCCGCAAGGCGGGCGTCCAACCTGGATCCGGTGCAGGCCTTATCCAGACGCTGATTGCATGCCTTCGGCATTGTTTTGTTGTCCGGGAGGTCGACCCTGGAGATGCGAACTGCTTTTGTAGAAGACCCATTCATCAAACAACTTTCTTTTCAAGGCTGACGGAAACGACGGAAGGCCTTGGAGTTATCATGTATGCGGATCAATGATTCGGTGAAATTGGCCGTCATGTCATTGTTGAGCCAGCGATTGCGGAGCTTTCTTACCGCCGTGGGCATCGCCGTAGGCATTGCCGCCGTGGTGCTTCTCACTTCCATTGGCGAAGGTGTACACCGGTTCGTCCTGTCGGAGTTTACACAGTTCGGAACCAATTTGATCGCTGTCACTCCGGGAAAAGCCGCCACAGCGGGTATATCCGGCGCCCTCATCAGCAATGTTCGTCCGTTGAGCATCAACGATGCACTGGCCCTAAGAGCCATCCCCAACGTTCTTGGCGTCGTGCCCTTTGTACAGGGAAATGCTTCCGTTCAATTCAGAGCGCGGAGCAGACGAACGTTCATCTTTGGCGTTGGTTCCCAAGTTCCTGAGGTGTGGCGGATGCAAGTGTCATTGGGCCGATTTCTGCCTGATGACGATCCCCGGGCCGCACGGCCTTTTGCGGTGCTGGGCAGCAAAGTACGACGCGAGCTTTTCGGTGATGCCAACCCTCTGGGAAGACGCATCCGCGTCGGCGGAGAGCGGTACCGGGTCATAGGAATCATGGCGTCGAAGGGGCAGATGTTGGGCTTTGACCTGGACGATGCCGTCTATATCCCCGTGGCAAGGGCCTTGGGTATGTTCGACAGAGAGAGCCTCATGGAAATCGATTTGCTTTACGCCGCGGGAAGCAACTCCACAGAAGTGGCGAAGGACGTCAAACGCCTTCTGAAAACCAGGCACGGGGCGGAGGATTTCACCGTTACCACCCAGGAACAGATGTTGGACGTGCTGGGATCCGTGTTGAATATTCTTACGGCAGCCGTGGGCGCCTTGGGAGGCATATCCCTTCTGGTAGGAGGTGTGGGAATTTTTACGATCATGACCATAGCGGTCACCGAACGGACCGCAGAAGTGGGGTTGCTCCGATCGATTGGGGCCCGTCGAAGACAGATCCTCAACCTTTTTCTAGGCGAAGCCATTGTGCTGGCCGCCCTTGGGGGCTTGGCCGGTCTGGTGATCGGTGTGGGCGGATCATGGCTGTTGGGAGCTGTAGTGCCTGCGCTGCCAACGTACACGCCCTGGTCATACGTGGCACTGGCCGAGGGGTTGGCGGTTTTCATCGGGGTCTTGGCAGGGGTCGTCCCGGCTTTTCGGGCGGCGAACCTGGATCCGATCGAAGCGCTCAGGGCGGAGTAGTAAAGGAGAGTGTATGGGTTCTTCAAGACCGTTTTTCGGGTGTCCTACATATGTTTTTTTGATAACATTCCCATGCGATGTCCGATCTACGATACCCCCGGCTATGAATGATGAGCCGAGCGGTTTCGGCAACAAGTCTGTTTTGTTGTGGTTTTACCTAAGCCCGAAAAACCGGAGGGCGGGCCTTTGGGGTGCGCCGACAATCAGTTCAGGTAAAGGAAGGAGGAATCATGTACGACCGAGATAAGTTTCGCGACAAGCTCAAGAGTATCTATCCCGACATCGGCAAATGGGGAATCGATCTGGAAGTCGATTATGATGAGTCGGAGCAGATATGGATTGTACAACTGAGAAAAGGCGACATTGAACTGAGGACACACCTGGAACTGCAAGAGGCTAAAAGCTGTATGGAGGGAAAACAGTGCGTCTCGCTCGGGCTGCAAGTTGCTGAGTTGAAAGCGCGTTAACCGATAGCACACCGGTCGCAGCCATGTAAAACACGACGACGTTGATTCCGGAAATCTCGGGTGTAGACACGATCGTAGGTTTTTTTAAGCTGTCGTTTGATTTATCACACTTAAAAAAAGGCCCTATGTCATGCTTCCAATCTGGAACGTGCCTTTACGGCCGCTATTGCCGATGCCCAGGTTTGCGGGTATGGACATAGTCCCGAGGCTTTTGACAAACTCAACATATATGTCTCTATCATACTTTCCGGCATTGACTTCGGTTCCAATGACAGCCTCCAGCGTATCAAACGGCACCAGCGCCTCCCTGTAAGGTCGTTCATCCGTGGTCAGCGCCTCATAACAGTCAATCAACCCTACTATTTTTGCAGGCTCACAGATCCTCGTTTTTCCCTGTGGATAACCGCTTCCGTCCATTTTTTCGTGATGTTCCAGTGCGGTAAGGGCGATATTTCTGCCGGCGAACCTGCATTCCCCGAGGATTCTGAATCCGATCCATGTGTGGCTTTTGATTTGGTCAAACTCCTCGTCGGTCAGTTTGCGCGGCGCCGCCAGGAGGTCCTGGTTGATTTTGGTCTTTCCAACATCGTGCAATAGCGCGCACAGTCCCAGTTCTTTGGCCTGTTCCTGAGAATAGTGCATGTGGGAAGCGAAGCCTAACGCAAAGGCCATGACATTGATGGAATGCAAAATGATCGAATAGTCTGTGAGGGTCATGTCTATCAGGTTTTTAACGACATTGCTGTCTTTCACACAATCACCTACGAGTATGCCTACCGTATCGGAAATACCTTCAAGACTGCCGCTTCTGGGTTCCGTCAGGGTTTCTTTCACCACGTTAACAACCGTTTCTCGGACCTTGCCGGGATTGTCTGATTTTATGTAATTTTCCAATTCCGCATTAAAGCCTTTTTGGGCCTCTCGGAGGCCACTGAGTTTGTCCGCTTGCCTGATATATAGGATTTCCGGATGCGAGCCGTAATCCAGGCGCATGTCACTCAGCGTGATGCCGGCTTTTTTGTACAAGACAAACCCCTTGCCCTCGATCTTGTTGAAAAGCGCAACATCTCGATAATATTTCAACTGCGATTTTCGAGCTGTAATGTATTCGCTCGGGTTCATGGCGATTTCCGATAAGAACAGACGTCCGTTTTGGTAAGCCCGCGCATCCCACCGGAACCAACGAGTTGCCCACCAATGTCGTTTTCGGCAGCCCGTGGCATGATAGAACCAATAGTGTCTTTTGATCTAAGGTCACATTCCGCGAAACATGCGGCTAAAGACAAGTCACTTACCCCGGCTTTCCCGAATGTCCTTGCTCTTATCGGTATTGTTTTTGGGGAGCATGAGCTTTCTTGTATTGCTTTTTCACTCTCGACCGGCATTCTCGAAAAACCGAATACCACTTTTATTCTGTTGAAAATGGTCCCGGTCCACTGCAGTCAAGTATGGAGAAAACAGCCGACGTATGCCCTCAAGACAATCCTCGATGCCAACCAGGATGCGTTCGGCAAACAAATTCAGGATGATAATCGCGTTCAGCGTAGAATCTTTTTCGGCAATAAGTCTGAGACGACTGAGGATGGACAAATGAATCAGTTTGACATTTCCGTAGGTTTTCTTGAGCCCTTCCAGGAAAAAGGTGATGATAAGAGTCCGAAACAAAACCATTGGTTGGTGCGTTTCGAGTAGGTCACATTCAGTTTGGAATACCCCCTTGTCCCGGCTAACCGTAGTGCCGGCGAATCCAGGACTTGTATGCACCGCTCTTGACCCGGTCCACCCAGTCCTGATGATCCAGATACCACCGGATGGTTTTTCGCAGGCCTGATTCAAACGACTCTTCCGGCATCCAGCCCAGGGCCGTTTTGAGTTTGGAACAGTCGATCGCATAGCGACGGTCATGGCCCGGCCTGTCCTTGACGAAGGCAATGAGTTCCCGGCGCGATCTCCCGCCGGCCATGGGTTGCAACGCATCGAGCAGGTCACAGATCATCTCTACAACCACGGTATTCTCCATCTCGCAGTCGCCGCCGATGTTGTAGGTTTCTCCCCTTTTACCGTGCTTCATGATGGTCCAGACGGCCGCGCAATGGTCTCTCACGTAGAGCCAATCCCGGACGTTTTTGCCGTCGCCGTAGACGGGGAGGGATTTGCCTTCCAGGGCGTTTAAGATCATCAAAGGGATAAGCTTTTCAGGAAACTGATAAGGGCCGTAGTTATTGGAACAATTCGAGATCGTCACCGGCAGGCCGTAAGTCTTGTGATAGGCCCTGACCAGATGGTCGGACGCAGCCTTGGACGCAGAATAAGGGCTGTTGGGTCTATAGGGGGTGTTTTCAGTAAAAAGGCCTTGTTTTCCCAGGCTTCCGTACACCTCATCGGTGCTGATGTGATGAAAAAGCACCAGTCTGTCCTGACGGGCTTTGACCAACTCCAACAGGTTGAAAGTTCCCACGATATTGGTCTGGACAAAGGCTTCGGGCCGGACAATTGAACGGTCCACATGGGATTCTGCGGCAAAGTGGCACACGGTGTCGATGGCATGCCGGTCCATAATCCGGGCCATATGAACGGCGTCGCAAATGTCCGCTTTCACAAAGACGTAACGTTCAGAAAAGTCCATTGCAATATCCGACAAGTTTTCAGGATTGCCCGCATACGTCAGCAAATCCACATTAACGACAAGGCCGCGGAAATCGGATTCCTGTAAAATATATCGAATAAAATTGCTTCCAATGAATCCACAGCCTCCCGTAATCAACATATGCTTCATGGTTTTACCTGTTGTTCGATTTCCGCCGCCAGGGCATCGCCGCACCGGGCGACAAACTGATGGACGTCGTCTTTCCACAAAGGCATGAGCTGAATGCCTTGCGCTTTCAAACGGCTGTTTTCCAGAATAGAGTTTTTTGGTCTCGCGGCCGGCGTGGGGTATTCGTCCGTGGAGCATGGAACGATCCGATGGGGCACCTTCATGGCTTCAAGGAAAACCTCGGCCAAACCATACCAGGAACAATACCCTTCCGACGTCGCGTGATAGATCCCCTGCCCTTTCGCGTCTATCAGCCTGCCGATTTGCAAGGCCAAACGGTAAGACCACGTGGGGGATCCGAATTGGTCGTTAACGATCTTCAGTTCCTTGTCAGGGTTTGTCAGCGCCAGTCTCAAAAAGGTCTTGAGAATGTTGGGACCGTTCCGGCCGTACAACCACGCCGTCCTGACGATCATGTGGTTTGACGTGGTGTCTTTGACGGCTTTCTCGCCTTCCAGCTTGGTCTTTCCATAATAGGAGATCGGCCCTGGTTCATCGTCTTCTCGATACGGTTCGGGTACCTGCCTTGTTCCATCGAAAACATAATCCGTTGACACATGGATCAGCTTGGCACGGCAATCTCTTGCACTGAGGGCCAAATTCCTGGGGCCATTCACGTTAACCTTCCAGGCCAAGGCCTTCTCGGTCTCGCAGGCATCCACCTGGGTATAGGCCGCACAGTTGAGGACAATATTGGGAGAAAAACGCTGGATCGTGTTTTTCACGTCCGACGGTTCGGTAATGTCCAGTTCGTCCAGGTCGATGGCCAGAATATCGTGTCTGTCGGCAAGGACCTGGGCACAATCCGAACCCAACTGGCCTTTGCCGCCGGTTATCAGAATTTTCACAATCCTTATGACTCCGATTTACGCCGGACAGCCGTGGCGTTTTTGGTATTGCCTACAAAAAAGTCTTCCTGTTGTGAGAAAACCTGGATCACGTGTTTGAACGCACGGCCCTCACATAATAGTAGCAACTGAAATCCTGCCAGGAAATATAGCCCAGGTCTACACTGACGTACCAAGCAGCCGTGTAGGATCGACGATCACAACTCCACAGCCATCGTTCATGTTGACTGAAAACCGGTGCAATACACAGATCACCCACCCGGGGGACATCGGTAAGGAGCGTCATCAGCTCGTCCACGGTTGGAAGGCGCCAATCGCTGTATCCGCAAAAGTCCTTTTGGTTCAACTGAGCGATATAGCCATGGGCCTCCTGCCAGGTTACGGGAAAAACCGAGCCCTCCTGTTGCCAGAGCAGGCCCGTGGCTTTGTCCGCCACTGTGCCGTTGCCGTTCGCTTGGAAATCATTGGTTACATACCGAACCGGCCGCCAGCGGTTGTCTGTTTCAAAGGTCTTTCTTGCGTCCCGTGGACGCACCTTGATGCCGGTGGACCTGAACCGTTTCCCGGCAGCCGGACGATAGCCCTTTGGAGGCAGATCCAGACCGGGCATCCGGCACACCTTGTCCTTTTTGTCCTGCCAGGCCTTCTGAAGTCCTTCCAGTCCCTCCAGCATCTGTTGGGCACTTGAAAAACGTGCCGCTTTGTCCTGTGCCATGGCCCGGCCCAGAAAGGCGTCCCAATCTGTATCCAGGTCCGGATTGCATTGGCTGACCTTTTTGGCCGTGTCCATGGGCAGTTCGCCGGTGAGCATCCGATACAGCATGACCCCTACGGGATACAAGTCTGCGCGACTATCCACCTGATCCGGGTCTTTTTCTTGCTCAGGAGCCGCATAGTAGGGAGAGCCCACCATGAGGTTCTTGGGGCCGCCGAAGGTTTCTCCGCGAAGCTTGGAAAGACCGAAATCCGTGATTTTCACGGTATTGTGATCGGTAATCAGAATATTGTAGGGTTTGATATCCCGGTGGACAATGCCGGCATGATGGAGTCGGTGGAGGCCCATCAGTATTTGGCGGGTATAGTCAATAGATTTATCCACACTAAGGACCCGTGATGGCCTTTCAACACGGTAGCCCTCTCCAATAATCACACCCAGGTTGCTGCAAAAGTATTCCATGACGAAAAACGTGCCGTCGTCAGCGTCGTGAAAATCCCAAATAGCCACGATATGGGGATGCCGCAGTCTTGCCATGGTAAGGGCTTCAAAAACAAACCGGCGCCTGATTTCTTCTTTGCCGAGAAGCCCTACAAGATAGGGGTGGGGCGACAAGAGTTTCAAGGCGACCACCTTGCCCACCACGGGCATGCATACCTTATAGACCCTTCCCATGCCCCCTTTTCCCAACAAACCGCATATTTGATATTTGTCGATTTTCTTCACGGGCCGCCTTGCCTTTTAAGACAATCCATCATCGGGCCGGGTTGGTTATGAATTGTTCGCCCATGGGTTTAACCAATCTCTTTGTCGGAATATTACCACAGCCGAGTGGCATTAAACTCGGGAAATCCCACTTTTAGAATCTTGTCTGCGGTTTTTGCAATATCGTAGGGTACAAAACGAACGTCAATAATCCCTGCATCCGTATCCCAAATAAGATATTTTGCATGGTTGGTGCCGTCTCTGGGCTGCCCCACACTGCCGACGTTGACAATGTACCGGGTCTGCTCGTCGAGGTCAACCAGTCCCCGGATCAACGGCTGACGGACGACATGTTGCCCTTCAAAGCGGATGATTTCCAGGTCGTGGGTATGACCTGCAAAACAGATCCGCTCCTTCATGGCTCGGAAAAGGCTGTGCAACCGGGTATTGGAAACGGCAAACAGATACGTGGTCACCGAATCCGGAGGACATCCATGCACACATAGCGCCCCATGAAAGATCAGAAAAGGCGGCAAGCTCTTAAGATAGTTCAGGGAGCTTGGAGAAAGAAGATTTCTGCTGAGGACGACCGATTTTCGGGCCGAAGGGGTCATCCTTTGTAAAACCCTTGGCTGGGTCAAGGCCAATTCGTGATTCCCCATGACAGAGGGGATGCCTCGTCCGCGAAGCAGCCGAACAACTTCCTCCGGGTCCGGACCGTAGCCCACGATGTCGCCTAGGCAGACCGCATCCCGGATGTTCACCCGGTCCATGTCTGCCAAGACCTCTTTAAAAGCCTCAAGATTGCCGTGAATGTCTGAGATAACGGCGGTTTTCATAGTAGAAACCAAGCCCGCAAACAGATTTTACCAATTTTTCGCTGTCTTTTTTCTGTGTCGATACCATAAAATAAATTGTCTTTGGAGGGGTTGTTTGCCGTTGGGACACAAGCAGCGCGTCCTACGTAAAGGCCTTTTCTTTCAGGTCCTGAAAGGCCTCCCATTCCCGGCGAGAGATGTCTTGGGGTTCGGGGCTTTGTTGGTCCTTGTTCTGTGTTTGCGTTGTTTGTTCTGCGTCCTGTGTCTCGTTGTTCCGCCGGCCCTTGCGGATGGGCTTGACAGGTCGAAAGCGGACAACAGGATGTTCCAACGCTTCAACGCGAAAGATATTGTATTGGATAAGATGAACGCTTGCGTCTGCGGCAAACACATCCATCATGTAGGTCACCGCCGGGGTAAAGTCGTTGGCAAAAAGCACCATGTCCAACGTGGCCTGCCGGCCGAAAAGGGAGGCGCCGGCTTGCATCAATTTTTTGAGCCAGCAATAAAAGGCAACGGCCGAAACCACAAAGGCCTCACCATTTATTTCACGAGACAGTTTGGCACAAACGATCCTGGTTCTTGTCTTGTTGACAAAGAGCAAATCCGAAGAGCCGAATCTTGGGGAATCGATGTTTTCAACGGCAAAAAACCCTTTCTTGTCATCGGCCCGAAGCAGGTAGGTTCTTGCGGCCCGCAAAAGCACGCTGCGGGGAATTCCGCCCACATGCACTTCGTGCGCCGATTTCAATCTTAGGCGTTCCGTCTTGTCGGCAAACGGCATAATGGTTTCGTCTTTTTCCCCCTGGGCTTCCAGCGGCATATCGGAAACCCGAGCCACCATTTTCTCAGCGGCTTTATCGGAGGAATTTTCCGTGGCACGTCCTGCAGGATCTTTTGTGCTGTGACGAGACAAAAAAAAGTGTGAAACATCTTCCAGTCCTCTCGCCGTTTTTTTGGCCTCCGTCATGGACAACTCCGTTCGTAAGTCATCGGCTCTGAGGCCGCATCGTCATGGATCCCATTTGCTACCCGCCTGCACCTTCCCACACCATGAATCGCTATGAAAAACGAATAAAAACATAAGTGGTTATCCAAAAAGCTCAAGTTCCAGCGGCCTATGGGTATGGGGCCGCAAGGCCGGGCAACTGTCTGAGCCGCTTAGGCCGAGTTGGGGGTACCGCTGCTCAGCCTTTCCGGAGGGCTTACAAATCATCATAACCTCTCCCATGATGCGCGGTTACCCGTCGACGGCAGTCCTTACGCGGCCTTTGCAGCGAGTTTTGGCCGCCTGGAGGACCAATGCCCATAGGCCGGAATACGGTGTTACTTGAGCTTTATACAGAACTGTAAAAACATATTACCTGGACTGCGGCGCCCCTGTCGAGTCTTTTTTCCTTTCCCCCGACACGGTTCGAGACCTTGCCGGGCATAACCCCATTAACCCTTCAGCTTGACTGAATCTTGCCGGTTTGCCATACAAGTGGGTATGTTTGTTTTTTTCGCCCGCACCACTTAAAGCCGGGAAACACAGGTCTTTTAGACAGGATTTTCAGAAGGCCCCTACTGCACGCTGACTACGGAATTGGCGCCCCCCAGAGAATCATCCACCGTCTCGTCGTTGGCCGGATCCGTAATCCATCGGCCGTCGATGAGATACTTGTACTGGTAGATTCCAGGTTCGAGCAAAACGCGTTTTCGCCAGGCGGGGTTGCCGTGGCTGTCTCGGTAGTGAAGGACTTCGGGCTGCCATTGATTGAAATCGCCGGCAATCTGCACGCTGGCGTTGGCCGGAGCCTTTATGGTAAAAACGACGGCCTGTTCGGTTTCCTTTTTTGGAGAACCGGGGGTCATTCCCAACGCCTTTCCGGTTTGCTTGCGAATCCTATTTTCTTGACGCAGGATCTCGCGGCCCAGTTGCTCATAATCGGCAAATGCGTTGCACCGACTGTCAAACTCCCAAATGGGTTTCCCGTAACTTGCAGCCTCTCTGAGCCGGATGCAGTTGTGGATGACAGTCTTAAAGCATCTGTCAGGGAAGTGGCGCCTCAATGTTTCTACCACGCCCCTGCAGAAATTGGTTCTCCGGTCGATATTTGTAGCCAGAATTCGAATGAAAAGCCGGTGATCGGCCTTTTCTTCGATAATCTCAATGGTGTCCAGCAGCTTGCCCAATCCGTGCAGAGAAAAATAACTGGGGTCCACAGGAATAATGACTTCACTGGAAGCCATAAGCCCGTTGAACGTCAGAAGCCCCACGCTGGGAGGACTGTCGACGATGCAATAATCGTAGTGCGCATCCATGCCCTCAAGGCTCTTAACAAGCTTAAATTCGCGATCCGACGCACCCGACATGACCTGTTCAAAAGCACTCAACACGACGTCGCTCGGCACCAGGTCCAGGCAGGGTCTCAGGGGCAGAACGGCGTCCCGCATGTGTAGCTTTCCGGAGAGGACCTCATAGATGGTTCCCTCGACGTCCTGAGTGTTAACGCCCAGGCCCAGGCCTGTGTGCCCTTGCGGGTCCAGGTCGATCAACAACACCCGCCTGCCCTTTCCCGCAAGAAACGAGGCCAGCTGGATGGCTGTGGTGGTTTTGCCGCAACCGCCTTTTTGGTTGACCAGCGCAATGCATCTCATGGTCTTTCCTCCTTACGTCTGCGGGGCTGTCCACCTCCGCCGCCGAATTCGACGCACGGCGGATCCCGGCACCAACCCCCTATGTTGCTACGCCGGGGACGTGTTTCGGGTCATCTCCCGCCGGCGCCCTGTCGTTCAAAAAGATTGGACAACGCCCATTTGGGGAGCAAATCGACCGGCTTCAAGTTCGCTTTGGGGGTCCGTTGCGCCGCAAAGGGTTTTGGCAATGCATGTTTTCAACTCCGTGAAATCCGTGCTTTTGATGATATATCCGTCCGCTTTCTTGAGGCGGGGATCGTCCTTAAAACTGTCATAGGCCGTAAAGATGATCACCGGCACAGAGGGCGCGTCGGTCTTGATGCGGCATAATACCTCCCATCCATCGGGCTCCCCCAAAAAAAGATCCAGCACGACCAAATCCGGCTCAGCGGCTTTGACGTGTTTTTCGGCCTGCTCCGCGTCACCCACCGCCTCTACGATATATCCTTCCCCAGCCAATTCTTCTGCAACAAGTTCTCGGACGCACTGCTGATCATCGACAACTAGAATGGTTGGCATAATCCGTCCCCTCTTTCCGTATGCCGGCTTCCTGGAGCACAATGAACCAACATATCAATGCGCGGGTTTTGACAATAAGGGCTTGTCTTTTTGACTGCTGTCGGAAAAACCGTTCTAATAGAACCACCGGCGGATACAAAAACCGCAGGCCGGGACTGTGTGGGGACAAAGGACGGGGCGTTTCGGCTGAGAATCCCTAACGAAACCCCGACGCCGGTAAACCCGACGGCGTCGGTGGGCTTCTGTCTTTGGTGTAGCCGTCGATTTTCCATGAGGGGGGCAACGACCATGTTGATGCCTCAAGGGTTAGTCACAGCTATGCAAAGTACCAGGTTCTCTATAAAACGGTAGGGGTATGTTTCAATCATGTCTGCGCGTCGACTGCCCGCGTCTAACAACCTCCAAAATCTATATATTACACCTGGATGCCTTTAAAAACACAACATATTGGGGGTGTCAAGAAAAAAAGCCAAAAGATAGCCGGAAAGCCGTGCCCCAAAGCCCCTTGACCTGAAAAACCCGGTTCTTCTCCGATCTAGGTCTATGTCTGGATCATCTCCAAAAGAGTTGTAGAGATCCTGAGGGGTCAAGGATTGCGGCATCCGCCTTGAAAAAATGCAAGGGTTCGAGTGAAATGCCAAAGAATTACAAAGAGTTGAAGGTTTAACAAAATTAACGACAACAAATCGGGATATAACCCAAAAACCCTGACGGCCGGGCCCCCTGATCAGCCCTGAAGGTACTTGCGGAGACAGCGTGTGGTGTGGGTTTCGTTCGGGCCGGCCAGGAGCTCTTCGGGGGAACCTTCGGCCACCACACGGCCACCCTGGTCGCCGCCTTCCGGTCCCAAATCAATGATATAGTCGGCTTCTTTGATGACTTCCATGTTGTGCTCTATAACGGCCAAGGTATTGCCTTCATCCACCAGGGCCTGAAGCACGGTCAGGAGGCGCTGTACGTCGGCAAGATGGAGGCCCGTGGTAGGTTCGTCCAGCACGTACAGGGTGTGACCGTTGGAGTGCTTGGACAACTCTTGGGCCAGCTTGATGCGTTGGGCCTCTCCTCCGGAAAGGGTAGGACTTGGTTGTCCCAGGCGAAGATAGCCCAAACCGATATCCGAAACGAATTGCATGGGACGGCGTAGGGAGGGCACTGCGGCGAAAAAGGCGGCAGCCTCGTCAAAAGTAAGATCCAGGATTTCCGCCATGTTCTTGCCTTTGTAGGTGACCGCCAAGGTCTCCTGATTGAACCGTTTCCCGTCGCAGACATCGCAGTGGATGTAGACGTCCGGAAGAAAACTCATGGCGACCTTTAAGCTGCCGTGCCCTTTACAGGCCTGACATCGGCCGGCCGGCACATTGAAGGAAAACCGGCCTGCTTTGTACCCCCTGGCTCGGGCCTCAGGCGTCATGGCAAACAGGTTTCTGATCGCTGACAGGAAACCCACGTAGGAAGCGGGCACCGAACGGGGGGTGCGACCAATAGGACTGTGATCCACCTCCAACATCCTGTCCACAGCCTCCCAACCGTCCAAGGCCTTGCAGCGGCCCAGGGCGGTGGCGGTGAGCATCCGGCTGCGCATCTCAGCATACAGGGTTTCTTTGAGCAGGGTGGACTTGCCCGATCCGGATACGCCTGTTACGCAGATAAACGACCCCAGGGGAAGGCGGACATCCACGCCCTTCAGGTTGTTGTGTGATGCCCCGCGAATGGTAATTTGGGGTTGCTTTTTGTATGGCCTGAGCCGGGAGGTCACGTGACGACGGTGCTGGTCGAAAGCGGCCCCGGTGACCGACGAGGGGACTTTTTTCAGGGCGCCCAATGTCCCTTGGGCCACGATCCGGCCACCATGCCGACCAGCGCCGGGACCCAGATCAATGACATGATCGGCCCGGCGAATGGTTTCCTCGTCGTGCTCCACAACGAGGATGGAATTGCCTCGTTCTTTTAGTTCTTTCAAGGCATCAAGCAGCATGCCGTGGTCGCGGGCGTGAAGCCCGATGGTGGGCTCGTCCAGTATATAACAGACGCCCGTTAGGTTCGATCCGAGTTGAGCGGCCAGCCGGACCCGTTGGGCCTCGCCGCCCGACAGGGTGTCGCCGCTTCGGCTCAGGGCAAGATAGGATAGGCCCAGCCTGTTGAGCAGAGACAACCGCGACAGGATCTCCGCCAGCACGGGATCGGCTATGGGCCTTTTGGTGGGGGCAAAAGACAATTTTTTAAGCACCGTTGCCAGCTTGGCGGATGAAAGCCGGGTCAGGTCCCAGATGGTGTAATGCCCTATCTTTACGGCAAGGGCTTCTTTTTTTAGGCGGCTGCCGAGACATTGGGAACAGGGCCTCGATCCCAATGTCTCGTCGCCTTCTTCTATGCCCAATCCTTCGCACCTGGAACAGGCTCCATGGGGGCTGTTGAATGAAAAAAGTCGGGGATCCAGGGATTGAAGCCCGAAGCGACACGAGGGGCAAATTCCGTGGAGGCTGAAGACCTCTTCCCGGCCTGAACGGTCTACCAGGTACAGGCTGCCCTTGCCCTCTTGCAGGGCTTGGCCGATGCGTTGTTCCAGGTTCTCGGTCGGCATCTGTCCCACGACGATGTCGATGGTGTGGTCATGATACCGGCTCAGGGCCATGCCCTTGATAAGTTTGGTCAAGCGGCCGTCGATACGGGCCTCGCCATAGCCCTTTTTCAGGGCCTGGGCCAACACGGTTTTGTGGAAGCCCTTGCGACCGGCCACCTTCGGCGCCAGGATCAAAGCCCCCGCTTTGTTGTAACGGCCCTTGATCCGGCGCACGATTTCCTCTTGGGTTTGGGCCGCCAACCTACGGCCGCATCCCGGGCAGTACTGGGCGCCGACCTTGCTATAAAGCAACCGCAGGAAGTGATAGATCTCCGTAAGCGTTGCCACGGTGGAGCGACGACCGGCATGGCTGATGCGTTGTTCTATGGCTACAGTCGGGGGAAGACCCGTCACTACATCTACTTCCGGTCGTTCCAGGACTTTCACATATTGCCTGACATAAGGGGCCAGGCTTTCGAGATAGCGACGCCGGCCTTCTGCGAACAGGATGTCAAATGCCAGGGTGGATTTGCCCGATCCCGACACCCCGGTGAGTACTACGAGCTCGTTGCGGGGGATAGAAAGGCTCAGGTTTTTGAGGTTGTGTTCCCGAGCGCCTTCAATGGCTATGGCTTTTGAACGTTCTTGGAATGATTCCGCAATGATCTCCGATCGAGGGCCTTTGTCTTGTTCTTGCCACACCGCTGGTGTCAACCGGCCCCGGTGGGCCAGGTATTTCTTGAGAAACCGGCCCGTGTAGGAAGCCTTGTGCTTTGCCACGGTTTCGGGGGGCCCAACCACAACCACATGCCCTCCGGCGGCCCCGCCCTCCGGTCCCAGATCGATCACCCAGTCGGCCGTCTTAACCACGTCCATGTTGTGCTCGATAAGCAGTACCGTATTGCCTCTCGCCACCAGGGCCTGCAGGGCGGCCAGGAGTTTTCGGATGTCGTCAAAATGAAGACCGGTGGTGGGTTCGTCAAAGATGAAGAGGCGTTCCCCCCGTTTGCCGCTTCCGACATAACGCGATAGTTTGAGCCGTTGGGCCTCACCCCCTGAAAGCGTGTTGATGGGCTGTCCCAGGCGCAGATAGCCCAGCCCGACGTCGGCCATGGGCGCCAGGGCGGCCTGTATCTTGGGTTGGTCGTGGAAAAAGGCCAGGGCCTGATCCACTGTCATACAAAGGACGTCATATATGTTATGTCCCCTGTATTTCACTTTAAGGACCTTTTCCTTGAATCGTTTCCCGCCGCAGTCCGGACAGCTGATAAAAACGTCTGAGAGAAACTGCATTTCCACCTTTTCAAATCCGTCCCCGCTGCAGGTCTCGCACCGGCCGCCGGCTACATTAAAAGAAAAATGGCCGGCATTGAAGCCCGCCGCCCGGGCCGCCGGCGTGCCGGAAAGCAGACGGCGGACAGGATCCATGGCCTTGGTGTAGGTCAGGGCATTGGCCCTTGGCGTGCGGCCGATGGGCCTTTGGTCTACCAGTTCCACATCCACCAACTGTTCGAGACCCTCTATGGCCTTGTGACGGCCGGGACGACCTTGAGGATCCCACTTTATCCATTTAATCCCCTTGTAAAGGATCTCTTCCGCCAGGGTGGATTTGCCCGATCCCGACACCCCGGTCAGACAGACAAGCAGCCCCAGGGGAATGGGCACATCAATGCCTTTCAGGTTGTGCTCTGCGGCGCCCCTGATGGTGAGCCATCGTTTCTTTTGGGGCTCCCGGCGGTTTTTGGGGACCGGGATGGCACGTTTGCCCCTCAGGTACCGGCCTGTAAGGGAGCCGTTGATGGCCGCTGTGGGGCCAAAATACATGATGTTTCCACCCTCTTGTCCTGCCTTTGGCCCAAGATCTAAGACAAAATCACTTTGGCTGATGATCTCCGGGTCATGCTCGACAACCACGACGGTGTTTTCCAGATCCCGCAATCCTTTCATGATATTCATGAGACGATGGTTGTCTCTGGGATGCAGCCCGATGCTCGGTTCGTCCAGAATATAAAGGGTGTTGACCAGAGAAGATCCCAGGGCTGATGCCAGGGCTACCCGTTGCACTTCGCCTCCGGACAGGGTTCGTGATTGTCGATCCAGGGTCAGATAGGCAAGTCCCACATCCTCAAGGTACTCCAACCGGCTGCAAATCTCGCCCAGGACCAGGCGGCTCGCCTCGTCAGAATAGGGCACGTCAAGGGACCGAAAAAAGCCGTGGGCCTCTCCCACGTTCAGGGCATAGATCTGGGCGATGTTCAAGCCGTCCAGTCGAAAAAGCAGGGCTTCATCTTTGAATCGGGTGCCATGGCACCCGGAGCAGACCTTGTAGGTTCGGTAACGAGAAAGAAACACCCGCACGTGCATCTTGTAAGTCTTGGTCTCCAGCCAGTTAAAGAATCCTCGAACGCCGTAATAGTCAGAGGTCCCATCAATGATGGCCTCCCTCTGAGTCGGTTTCAGATCCTGAAAGGGAACCTCGGTGGGAATCTTGGCGCGTTTGCAAAAGGCCATCAGGTCGTCGAATTCCATCCGGGGGTGTTCCCAGTCCCCCCAAGGCTTGACGGCCCCTTCTTCCAGGCAAAGGGTGGGGTCGGGGATGATTAGATCCAGGTCGATATCGATGGTGCGGCCGAACCCCCGGCAGTGGTCGCAGGCCCCAAGCGGGCTGTTAAAGGAAAACAGGTTGTGGGACGGGACGACATAGCCGATCTTGCAGTGCGGGCATTCCAGTTTGCTGCTGAAGGCCAAATGCTGATCGGGCTGTATCCACAAGTCCAACGATCCCGCCCCCAGGCGGAAAGCCTGCTCGATAGAGTCGACAATTCGTTTTCGGTCTTTGCGCTTGAACAGGAGCCGATCCGCCACCACGTGGAGCCGTCTGAGCCTGTCTTTGATGACGTTGTCCGTAAGAGAGTGAATGGATCCGTCATGAAAGACGCGGTCAAAACCCATCTGCACGAGGTCTTTGTGTACTTGGCTCGATGTTGTGTTTTCCTGAGAAAAGGGAAACGTAATGACTGTCTCGCTGCCTTCCGGAATAGCGTGCAGGGCCTCCCAAACGTGCTCCGGCGTTTCAGCCACGACCGCCTTGCCGCAACTTTTGCAATAGAGTTGGCCCATCCGGGCGTAGAGAAGCTTTGCGTAGTCGGTGATCTCCGTCATGGTCCCCACGGTGGACCTCGAAGTGCGCACCGGGTCTTTGCGGTCGATGGCAATGGCCGGCGGAATGCCTTCAATGCGATCCACCTGGGGCCGGTCCATGCGATCCATGAACTGCCTGGCGTAAGGGGAAAAGGTCTCGACGTATCGCCGTTGTCCTTCAGCGTAAAGGGTGTCAAAGGCAAGCGACGACTTGCCCGACCCACTGACCCCGGTGACCACCGTGATCTGATTCAGCGGGATCTCCAGATTCAGGTTCTTGAGATTATGTTGTCTGGCGCCAAATATACGGATGGCGTTATTGCCCATGGGTTGCGTCCTTTCGAGAAAGACATAAAGGATACCACAGATTTAACGAAAGGCTCAATCCAACACGTCGACCCGGCGCCTGCCTGCAGAAACTCTTTACAATTCTAGTTTCGGGGCAAATCGGATTTCAGGCTTAATCGGCTTTTGTTCGATTAGCGTTTTCGTCGGCCGCATGAAATTTTGTCCAGTAAAAAGACTTGACAGGTTTTTATGCATGGCATAAATTTAGAAAACCATTCTTTATAACGAATCTTTATCTTTTTGGGTGGACTGTTTTGACAACCGAGACGTTTCGTGAAAAAGAGATCCTATACGAACATTGCGATCCAAAAGTGCGTTTAAAAACGATGGTTGAAAAGTTGAAGGAGCATGCATTTCGCGTAACCCCTCAGCGGCTTGCCGTATTAAAAATCCTTGCGGATAGTAAAGGGCACCCCAGTGTCGAAGATATTTTCAAAAAGGTGAAGCCTGTGTTTCCGACTACCAGCCTGGCGACGATTTACAAAACAGTCAATCTTCTCAAAGATATCGGCGAAGTCGTGGAGTTGGACTTTAGCGAGCAAAGCAATCGGTACGATGGAAATCGGCCATATCCTCATCCACATCTCGTCTGTACCAAGTGCAAGACGGTCGTAGATCCCGACATGGCAACCATTTCAGAACTTTCTGAGCAACTTGCCGAAAAGACAGGTTATAAAATCGTGAACCATCGCCTCGATTTTTTCGGCATCTGCCCCCGTTGTCAGAGCAACGCGTAGGGTGTTTTAAGACTTTTTTTTGGAACGTTAAAGAGAATCATTGTTTCTGAATATCTATTTTCCGCCTTTAACGGCTATGAAAATTTTTTCAATTCATGTTATGTAACGGCTACGTTGGTTTCCGGGTCGGCTCTTCCTGAGTCGAATCGCAAGCGTGGCAATAAGACAAAAAGGAGGTATTCCCATGAAAAACGATGAACGCAAGCCCTTAACGAACGATGCCGGGATCCCCGTATCCAGCGACGAGTATTCGCTCACCGTGGGACCCGACGGCCCAATCCTGCTGCAGGACCACTACCTCATGGAGCAGATGGCCAACTTCAACCGGGAGATGATCCCGGACCGCCAGCCCCACGCCAAAGGCTCGGGGGCCTTCGGACGCTTCGAGGTGACCCAGGACGTCAGCGCCTACACCAAGGCGGCCGTGTTCCAACCGGGCGCGAAGACCGAAGTGCTGGCCCGGTTTTCCACGGTGGCCGGCGAGAGCGGCAGCCCGGACACGTGGCGGGACGTGCGCGGCTTTGCACTGAAGTTCTACACCAGCGAGGGCAACTACGATATGGTAGGAAACAACACGCCGGTGTTCTTCGTGCGCGATCCCATGAAGTTCCAGCACTTTATTCATTCGCAGAAGCGCCGGGCGGACACCGGGCTGCGCTGCAATGATATGCAATGGGACTTCTGGACCCTGTCTCCTGAAACCGCCCATCAGGTCACCGTCCTGATGAGCGATCGCGGAGTACCCAGGAGTTATCGCCACATGAACGGCTACACGAGCCATACCTACATGTGGATTAACGCCAAAGGCGAGCGCTTCTGGGTGAAATACCACTTCAAGACCGATCAGGGCATCGAATGCCTCACCCAGGAGGAAGCCGACCGGATTGCCGGCGAGGACGCCGACTACCACCGCCGCGACCTGTCCGATGCGATCAAACGAGGCGACTATCCCAGCTGGACGCTCAAGGTGCAGATCATGCCCTTCGCCGAAGCGGAAACCTACCGCTTCAACCCCTTCGACCTGACCAAGGTCTGGCCCCATGGCGACTATCCGCTGCATGAGGTCGGCCGGCTGATCCTGGACCGCAACCCCGCCGATTTTCACGCCGAGATCGAGCAGGCAGCGTTCGAGCCGAACAGCCTCGTGCCGGGGATCGGTACAAGCCCGGACAAGATGTTGTTGGCCCGCCTGGTTTCTTACGCCGACGCCCACCGAGCCCGGCTGGGAGTCAACTACAAACAGATCCCGGTCAACCGGCCGAAGAGCGCGGTGCACAGTTACAGCAAAGGCGGTGCGATGCGCATCGACAACGTGTCGGACCCGGTGTACGCGCCGAACTCCAAGGGCGGCCCCAAGGCCGACCCCGAGCGCTACCCCGAACAGGCCATCTGGGATGCGAGCGGCGAATTCGTCCGGGCGGCCTACACCAAGCGTAAGGATGATGATGACTGGGGTCAGCCCGGCGCCCTGGTGCGCAAAGTCATGGATGATGAAAAGCGCGACCTGCTGGTGTCCAACGTGGTTGGGCACCTGAAGAACGGCGTGTCCGAACCGGTGCTGGAACGTGCGTTCGAATACTGGCGTAACATTGACAAAGAGATCGGCGAGCGCATCGCCAAAGGCGTAACAGGAAACTAAACGTGTTCAAAACCCTCACTGCATGAAATAAACCGGGGCTGTCCAGGGTCGTCGCACCATGGACAGCCCTCTTCCAATGTATTTTGGTCCAAAGCAACCTGAAACGACCATTCCGCACATTAATACTATCAGGAAAAAGGAGAACCGCTTGCAGCCGTAAATCTTCAATCCCCTACGAATCGACGCGCCTGATATTGTAGACGCCCCGGCCTTCGGCAATCGTAGTTTCCGGATCTTTTGCGGCATAAACCCGGGTGTGCACCACGCTCACGCGGTTGCCCGTGCGCTGGACGAAAGCCTCTGCGACGATGTCGTCGTCCGGGCCGGGCCTTAAATAGTCCACCCGAATATCGACAGTGGAAATCCGGTCGTCTTCAGAGCAATGGGTCCATGCAGCGGTGCCGCCACAGGTGTCAATCAGGGCGGAGATGATGCCGCCGTGGAGGGCGGGGCGGCGCTTATCTCCGATAAACTCCTTTTGAAACGGAAGGGAAAGTTTCGCATATCCCGGCTTTAATTCGTCAACCTGGATACCCAGATATTTGTCAAAGGGCACTTCTTCCTCGATAATTTGCGTTATCGCTTCGAATGTCTCGTTCATTTTGCTCTCCATTTCAGACAAATCAGATCGAACACGTCAAGCCGGGAGGCCTTTTCCTCTTTGAAACACGGAACGGCACAGTCCGGGTACAACCGCAAAGGGGGGAAAAGAAAAAGAGGCCAGACGGGCAGCAGAGGGGACAGGCGAAGAATTGCCGGAAAAAGCTGATGCCTGTGGATCCCTCCTTCGCCGCCTTTGAACAAAGAAACTATCTCCGGCCGCCAAGTTTTCAGCCGGTCAAACGAATGCTTTGGGTCCTTTTGTCATTCCGGCATCAATGTTTTCAGGACATCTTCCTTTCCCACAATCCCCACCAGTTTGCCGGCTGCTACCACCGGAAGGGTGTGCAGCTTCTTTTCAACCATGAGGGTGGCCGCTTCTTCGATAGTTGTCTCCGGCGTTACAGTCACCGGATCCGGGGTCATCGCCTCGGCAACGGTCGCGGCGGACATTTTCTGAACTTCCGCCTCAAGACGCTTCATGGAACCCAGGGCCATGACCCCGTCCAAAAGCGTAAAAAGAGACGGCACGGGGAATTTCTTCTGTTGTATGATCAAATCGCTTTGGCAAAGAATGCCCACCACCGTCTGTTGTTCATCTACGACCGGAGCGCCGTTAATCTTTTTTTCCAGCAACAGCTTGGCCGCACGGCCGACCTCGGTTTTCGGCGAAACGGTGATGACATCGGTCGTCATAATATCTTTGATCTGCAGCATGGCGTTACCTCTGATAAGACGTCAAAGAACATAACTTTTGCACAAAAAATGAACGGGTTGACGAACGCCTTTATTGAACAACATAGCGGCATTATTGTCCATACTTAATTGGGAATCTGGGAAAAACGCGCGGGTCGACACCTGTAAGAATCATCAAATTCTGCAGTTTCTGGACGACCTGGAGCGATCTGCGTGAAACCGTGGACGAAGTCCCCGTCAAAAAACTCGCCATAACCCATCGAAAGCAACAAGTCGACCAAAGGTCGATTTTGATAATCCCGCGCTTTTGTGATAGTTATTCAGAAATGAGAAGGTAGAGTCTTTCCGGACGGAAAGACATGGAAATAGGACGAAAAAAACATTCATCTTAAAAAAGGAGGCAAATCATGAAAAGTGCTGTGGCGATTTTTGTCAGTGTCGTCCTGGCGGTGGGCCTGTTGTCGTGCGCGGGGCCTACACAACAAGAAAGAGGCGCAAAAACGGGCGTCCTGATCGGCGCTGCCAGTGGGGCGATTCTCGGGCAGGTGATCGGCAGGAATACGGAAGCCACGCTCCTGGGGGCGGGAATCGGTGCTGCCGTTGGGGGTTTGACCGGTCATCAGATTGGAACCTATATGGACCGGCAGGAACAGGAATTGAGATATGCCATGGCGGCCAGTGAGGCGGCAAGCATTCAGAGGACTCAGAACGTGCTGACGGCCACGTTTAAGAGCGAGGTGTTCTTTGACTTTGATTCTGCATCTCTGAAACCGGGCGCGCATGTCGAGATTGGCCGGGTGGCCGGGGTTTTGAACAAATATCCCCAGACGACGATTCGGGTTGAAGGGCACACGGACTCCAAAGGACCTGAAACATACAACCAGACCCTGTCGGAGAGACGAGCGGAGGCCGTCAGGAACGCCCTGATCCAACAAGGCGTCGATGGCATGAGGATCCATGCTATCGGCTTCGGCGAATCCCAGCCGATTTCCTCAAACGATGCCTTGAATAGAAGAGTGAACGTCGTTATTATTCCCATGTCAATATAAGTGGTTGTAAACACGCGTGCAACAAAGGAGGAAAAAATGAGGTTCATAACAACTTGGGTCATGGTGTTGGCATTTTGTTTTTGCTCGACACAGGTCTTTGGGGAATGCATAAAAGGCGATTGCAATAACGGAAAGGGAACGTTTGTTTTTCCCAATGGAGACAAGTATGTCGGTGAATTCAAAAACGGCAAAATGGAAGGAAAAGGCGCTCTGGTCTCGGCGGACGGATCAAAATATGTCGGGGAGTTCAAAAACAACCAACTGAACGGTCAAGGCGTTCTGATCCGTCCCAATGGCGTCAAATATGAAGGGCAGTTTAAAAACAACAAAATCCACGGGGAAGGCACCCTGACATCTCCGGCAGGCAAAAAAATGAAGGGCCGGTTCAAAGACGGTGAATTTGTAGGCAAATAGACCGAAAGCAACGGCGTCGACTTCGGTTTTTGATGGGCGCAACTGCTGTTCGCTCATTTGTCATATCTCAAAAACCGCTCTCAAAAACCGCCGGTGCCGCACGGGTGGTTTTCGTCAAAAGGAAATCTCGCAGGACAAGGCCGTGGTATAGCCTCTGTATGCCGGTCGTGCAGAGAGCCGGACCTTGGAATGGTCTTTCAGGTATTGAAGAAACCCTTCTTTCCGCCGGCGGTTGTGTTTGTGGGCGGAGCTGACGGCGCTGTAGATGTTTCCAGAATAGAAGCCGATCTCGAACAAGGTTAAAAGCGCCCCAAGCCCCTCATTGTCGTTGTCAAAAGCCTCAACGGCCCCCCAGATCATGACGCCGTTGAGCAAAAACGCCACAAACGCATCCTGATATCTTCCAACATAGAGATGACCCGCGCCGGGAATGACGGCCAAGGCGCCGGCGGCCCTAGGGTTTTTGAGCTTTAGGTCTTTTTTTTTGTTCAGGTCTTCGGAGAGATCTTTGAGACGATAAATTTCACGATTCTTGGAGCTTATCTTTTCAAAGAATGTCTCGGCCTTTTCCCACTGGTCCATGTCCAGATAAATCCACCCCTGTCTGTAGTAAATCTCGTCTTTGACATCGGGGTCTTGGGTCAGTCTCAGCAAATTATCCAGCACGAGAAGCGCCCCGGCGAAATGACCTGCCTGGACATGGCTGTCGCCGATCATGAAATAGGCCCGGATTTCCAGGTCGGTGCCCGGATAGGCGTCAATCACCGCCTCGAAGGCGCTGATGGCTTGTCTGAATTGTTCTCCCTTGAAATAGGATCCTCCAATCTTGAACATGGCAGGGGCCACGCGTTCATCCTGCGGGAAAAAATGGATAAATCGTTCGTATTCGCCGACAGCCCGGAAATACTCGCCTCTATGGAAATAACTTTCCGCAAACTGGTACTGATCGTCGGCTTCCAACGCCACGGCGGCCTGGGCCAAGGCAAGGCATGGAAAAAGTCCGATTACAAGGAAGGCAAGCCCCACGGCAATCTTGACAAACCGCTTATTGTGTCCCCCCTTATTGTGTCCCCCCTTATTGTGTCCCATGGTTCCACCAGAAATCGTTGTTATATACGGGGTCAAAGCACTTCCGGCCTCCGGCCGTTGCGACTGTCGGAGACCGCTTCAACTCGTCGCGGCCGCATCGGTACAAGCGATCCACGGTCATGATCCAACCCAAAAGGAACCCATGTTTTTTAAAACTTTCTACGCTGTAGCGTGTACAGGAAGGGTACATGGGGCAATCGCTTCCGTCAATCGGCGAGATATATTTTTGGTAAAAGCGGACAAGGACAGCACCGGCGTTTGCCTGTCCACTTTTTTTCTCCGGTTGAAGCGCCGCGGCCTCCGGACTGTCCCAAGGGCCTTTCATAGGATTGTCTTGGGCCCGGATCGGCGCCACAAATCCAAGGAAAAAAATGGTTATAGCTATAAATACTGTCTTCATGGGAAGATCCTAACTGATTATGTTTGAACAACAGTTCGTTTCAGCTAACACAACCATTGCGGTTTTTCAAGGCCAACGTTTCTCGAAAACCGCAAGAATTTACTTGAAAATATGCCGGTCATGGAGTAAAGCATGTTGGGTCGTGAAGATAGTTTATCCAAAAAGCGTGAAAGATATTCCGGGTGAACGGAGTAAAGAATTGGAAGAGGAGCTCACGCATTTTTTGAAGTTCTCCCCCTGTGAAAGGCTTCGGTTTGTCGAAAAGGAATGGCTTGAACTTCAAGACTATATT
>CAYSGJ010000034.1:0-5681 GCA_964430705.1 uncultured Desulfobacterales bacterium
TAGGTTGGGTCGAGCTTGCGAGACCCAACAAAATGCTGACAAATCAAGCCCATTCTCGCGCAAAAACGCCAAGCCGCCAAGAAAGAAAACAAAAAAACGCACCACGTAAGGTTCTCAAGGCGCCAGCCGCAAAACACGAAAAAACAATCACGAATACCTCTGACGCGAGCAGGGGCCTGATTTGCCCTGCAATCACAAAACGGCCAATCCGAATGTCAGTATACCGCATTCGCCCTTGTTGTTTATTTCGCATCATGAAAACCGGTCCTCTCCACAAAAGGCGTCGGCACCTAATCAGAATCACTCTAGGGCTCAGGCTCGGGCTCGGGCTGCGGTTTGATGCACAACACAAAATCGATGTTGTCCGTATCGGTGCCGGCAATCACCGACACGGGATCCGCCTCATCCCACGAGCTTTTGCCATTATAAAAACCACCGCAGTATTGGCTGGTTTCGTAAATATGCACAATATAGGTGTCGCCGGGAAGCCCATTTACTGTATACCATCCATCCTCGTCGGCACTGGTCCCTTTGATATAATTCCCTGTGTTGAAGTCGTAGACTTCCACATAAGACCACTGGATCGGATTTCCGGTGGTATCCGTAACCCTGCCCATTATTCGGCCGCCTTGTTTTAGTTCGAAATCAATTCCCGCAACATGATGGACGTCCGACATATCAATGGGATCGGCATCATCTCGATGAAGCTTGTTGTCGTAATACTGACTAATGAAGTTTCCATCCCAAATACGCGCCTGGATCCTGCAAGATCCGCTATGTGTTCGGTTTAGGTATACGGTATATGAACCGTCCAATTGCGTTGAATTGCTGCCCAACCAGTCTCCTGTATTGTAATCCTCAACTCGAAGGCTAACCCACGCAATCGGATTGCCCGACTCATCCCGGACGTGCCCGGATATACTGTCCGCCGGCTCCAGGGCGATGTTCACCGTCGTGGCCCCCGCGCTGGGAGTCACGCCGGCGGACGCACCGCAGTCGCTGGTCACGCCGCCGCTGCCGTCCCACCACCCGCCGATGTATTGATTGGACCACACATAAACTTCGAGATACACGGGAACTTCAGGCAAGCCATTGATGACATAGAAGCCGTTCTCGTCGGTATTGGCATATCCCAGCCAGCTACCGTACCAACATTTGTCTGCACAAACATCGATCGAAGCCCCGGCAACGCCGACCCCGCCGCTGGTGATTCGCCCGGAGATGCCGATGATTTCTTCGTCCAAAACAACATCAATGTCATCGGGCCCGGAACCGTTTTCCGATATGACGTTTACGGGGTTGGCCGGATAGACGCCGGCCACATCGCCGGGCGTCGGCCTGCCGTCGTTGTCCTTGTCCCAAAAGGCCCGGATCCACGCTTCATTGCCCGCAGGCAGGCAGAGCGTGTAGGCCCCCGTAGAAGACAGCGTTGTGCGGGCCTCGCTGGAACACCAATGAAAACCGTCAGCGGCCCACCAGGGACAAGACAGGCCTTGCACCACGATATTTCCCGAAGTAAACCCCGGGCACTGGATCTGGCCGGAAACCGGAATCGTCAACTCAAGCAGATTGGCCCACGTATCCTGGGTAAAATCGGGCACAATACCGTTCATGGTTGGGTCAGGAAAGTTGTATGCCACGATCTCGTTGTCCTCATCAAAGGTCGGCAAATAGTCCCTGATATCGATGGGATCATCAAAAAACCGCGTGAGATCCACCATGACCGAATCCTCAAATTCCTGCCCGATCCAACAAGGACCTCCCAGCGCACATTGCACGTCTTCCAAAATATTTCTGAACTCCTCCTCATCGGCCAGATCCTCCGGGGCAATGAAGAAAAGATCGTCTTCCTGAGGGTCTGTCTCGCTTCTTATGCACGCGGACGCCTCGAGATACAGCGCGATGGCCGTCGCCAGGTGGCTTTTGGCCTTTGCCAAAGGCGTTTCCCAACCATATTCTCTCGCAAAAGCGCCAAGATCGCCTTCGTCTATCAGACCGCTTCCATCAAAATCCATGGCTGCGTCATAACACATCTGGCCGGAAGAACACCCGAAGGCCGCGGCAAAGGCCGCCAGGTCCCCGCCGTCAAAATCACCGTCGTCGCCGGAAACACTGGTGAACGGTTTGAGTGTGAGCAAATTTTCGTAGGCACCCAGGATGTCTTCATTCAAGGAAAACGTATCGTTCGAAATCTTTGTCAGGAGTTCGCCTATGTCCGAAACGCTCAGGTCGTAGGCATCGACAATCGCGATAGCCGCTTTTGCGGCATGCAACACGGCCTTGAACAGGACGACGTCACAGTAGTCCACCTCAAGACGCACGCCGGCCGGCGTCTCGTTCGCCTCAAGGTAGATAGGATCAAAAGATGATTCGTCGATGCGACTCAGGTTTTCCAATGCGCCGTCTATTTCCGGCAGGACAGCGGCGGTGAGCCACGCCATGACCTCATCACTGCCAGGGGCACCCGAAGGAAGCACCACCTCGCCTTCCGCATCCCGATCAAAATCGGCGGTCCAATCGTACAGGTCCCTTCCCTCGGAACCGACCCCGAAATTGTCGAGCAGGTCGTGCAATGAAGTATCGTATGCCAACGCCAGAATTCGGGTGACCGCATAAAAAAGATTGGCCTCAGGATCCGCGGGATCCAGGTCTACGGCGTCTCGAAAACACCCATTGGCGCGGACCAGATCTTGATCGACAAGATACGGTCGGCATTCCTCCACATCGCCTTGCGCCAGGGCCGGCCGCCAAGGGCCGCTTCCTTTCGGCGACCATTGCAGTATCAACAGACCCCCCAGAAGGGCTATAGCCAACACCCAGAAAGCTTTTCTCTTCATCCCACGCTCCTCCCCGTATTCACGATATGCTCCAGCCGAAAATCCGTTTCCAGACCTTCACCACGAACTATACGTTCCGATGCTTTCAGTTCAAAAAGACCTTTGGTTTTCAATGTGTTCGTATCGGCCGACCAGATCATTTCCTGCGACTCCAACACGACGCCCTGTTGAGAGGCCATCTTCACGCGTCCTTCAAAGATGACGGCTTTTCCGCGGGCGTCCACGCACGCGTCATCGCTCGACAAGACAGACGCGACCTTGCCGCCGTCAAAGACGCTGATCTCCACATCATGCATCTCTATGCCCTTGACGCCCTTGGGCATCATGCGGCGCAGCCGGTTGTTTTTAAAGAAAAGGTCCCCCAGTCCCGGCGCGGCTCGGGTTGAATCAGCCGTTCTTCCAAATACTGATTCCGGCGCCCCGCCGGCCGCATGCACCCGTGCGTAGTCCGGCCCTCCTGCCTGCATGTCTCGTTCATACAGACTGATGCGGACATTCTCCAAACTTGCCACCCTCCAGAAACCAAGACGCAAAAACGCCGCCTTTTTTCCTACGATGCGGATCCGGTCGATCTCGATGGAAAAGGCCTTTTGGCCCTCTATGTGCTCCTCAATACGAAGCCCTTTTGCCAGCACGCCGCCCTGCAGAGGCAACGGGTCGGTCCGATCAGCAGCGCCGGATGCCGCATGCCGGTGGTGCTGAAAAAACGTGTAGCCCAGAAGGGCCAAAACAGGGACCAGACCAATGAGCCAGATGCGTTTTTTGGAATGCCGCCTTCCAATGAACCACGTCATGAACGGGTGCTCCGGAAACGATGGGTTCGGTTCCACAAAAAGGGGGGCAACCCTTAGGCAGACAAAACCCCTCCGCCGTGCAAATATACAAAACCACAAAGGATATGGTGGCCCCGCTTTTTCGCCGGACCACCGTTGGATGCGTTGCCCGCCGAAAAGAATCGAGCAACGTGCTCCGGGGGCATCATGGCCGATATTGTTCTTTTGTTTGGATGGAACGAAAGCGCTGAAAACGGCGAATGCGTCTTGCATTGCCAGAAAAAAACAGTTCGATTTTCCGCAAAAAACGTGCCGCCATCCGGGTATTGTATTTTCAGGCGGTTAGCTGATCCGGACCGAAAAAAGAGGGAAAACTTGTACCAAATGTCGGCACAATAATCAATCTTTCCGTTGACAAAGCGCAAAGAAAGCAAACAAAAAAAACGCACCACGTAATGTTTTCAAGGCGCCGGCCACAAAACACGAAAACACGAAAAAGAGCATTTCAGCCACGGACACACACGGACGGTTGATATAATTGCCAGTTACCGGTTACCAGTTACCGGTTGCCAGATACCAGTTACCGGTTGTCGGTTGTCAGCTTGGATAATAAGGCGAGGGGCATGGGGCTGGAGGCAAGGGGCACGGATGACCAATGACTATTGACCAATGACCCATAGGTTCACGTACACGCATCACGTACACGCATCACGCTCCACCGGTATCCGGTATCATGTATCGGGCATCCTGTATCATGCCTCACGTTCGATTTTTCGGGCGGGGATAAACCCCGCACCCTACGCCGAAGAACCAATCCCAATGTAGGGTCGGGCTTTATGCCCGCCGGTTGGTGCGGTTTGCGCACACGTACACGCCTCACGTACACGCTTTCATCGTAGGTCAGGTTGCGCCGGTAGGCGTTACCTGACAAATGAAATCCATTCTCGCGCCAAGCCGCAAAGGCGCAAAGAAAGCAAACAAAAAAACGCACCACGTAATGTTCTCAAGGCGCCGGCCACAAGACACGAAAAAAGACTCGTGGGGAAGCAATTCAAAGGCACTTGTCAAGAAACTTCCGTGGCGTGCTTATTTCTAATCCTTCATAGCCGGAATGTCTCAACAAATGTTTGTCTCCGCTAACGATGTACTGGGCGCGCCCGGACAGTGCGCAGGCGATGAACTTGTCGTCATCAGGATCATCGCAGACCGGTTCGGACAATGCCATCGCTTCAACAACCACAGATCTGGCCATAACAAGTTCGAGAATGGGAATGAGATCGACGCCCTTAAACTGACCCGAAAGTCTTTTCCCAACCCGTCGATACTCGTCAAGGATCGGCGGCGATACAACAATATCCAGTCTTTGTTGTTGCCATGCCTTTAGAATCTGATATGGCGGTCCGGTGAAGAATACCCCGGAAACGAACACATTGGTGTCCAAAACAACCCTCACTTGCGCCCTCGCACCTTTGCGACGGCAGCCGTGATGTCCGAACGTTTCATCCTAGCACCTCGGGCCTGTTGACGCGCTCGACGAATTAATGCGTCGAACTGGTCCATTGAGGGTGTTTCGATAGCCCTCAAGATCACCACATCCTTGTCTCCGACTACAACAAACTGGCTGCCTGGTTTCAGGTTCAGCTGTTTACGGATTCTTTCGGGAATGACAACCTGGCCTTTGGACGACATCTTTGTCGTGGCAATATCGGTCATGGCCTTTTTTCCTCTCGGTTCGGGTAGGCGGTCTTTTATCTTACTGGTAAGATCATAGACGGACCTTCAGGCAGATGCAAGGCAAAAAAATTAATCTCGCGCAAAGACAGCTGCCAGCTGCCGGTTTTCAGTTGTCAGCTTGGATAATAAGGCGAGGGGCGTGGGGCTGGAGGCAAGGGGGACGGATGACCAATGACCCATAGGTTCACGTACACGCATCACGCACACGCCCCACCGCCATCCGGCATCACGCACACGTACATGCATCACATCTTTTCCCTTTTCGGGCGGGGATAAACCCCGCACCCTACGCCGAAGAACCAATCCCAATGTAGGGTCGGGCTTTATGCCCGCCGGT
>CAYSGJ010000035.1:0-8112 GCA_964430705.1 uncultured Desulfobacterales bacterium
AGATGCAAGGCGTTAAGGGTGAGGCTGTAGTCGGCTACGCCGAACCCTTAACAACACAGCAGATGCAGCATACTCGGCTTTCCTGAAGGGTAAGAAACAGGGACGTTTTTCTCCGTTCTCTGGATGTCACCAATAGTGAATTCGACAACATTGCTCAAAACGCGCTGAAACACTGATAAGTATTGCTTTTTAACTGATTCTGACATGTTTCTTATACAACGTTGGGGTTAGCTTCCCCCGAGACTAAGCCCGAGGTCTTTTAGCCACTGCTCTACGGCCTTGTCCACTAACTCGTAGTACCGCATGGACCCCCCCAGGCCTCGCCTGCCGAAGTAATAATTGATCTCCAAAAAAAGGGGCGCGGTTTCTTTTTGGTTTTCCGGGAAAAGCAGGTCAAGGCCCGCAAGGTTGATGCCTGTCTTGGCACAAAATGCCTTCACAGCGGCCCTGCCTGCCTCTTGGTGCTTCGGATCCGTGTCGTGGTCCAATACGGCTCCCGACCTCAAGCTGGTTTGAAACGCAGCTTTGTCGGACTGTAATCGCCAATAGCTGAACACCATGTGGCCGATGACGGCGACCCGCAACGTCCTGCCGCCATGAGGTACAAATTCCTGCAGCAAAAACCCCCTATGGCCGCCTTTTTCGGAGCGTTGCGCCCGATCAAGCCTCCGGTCCAATTCCCGGGCTGTTTGCAGCAGGAATACCCCTTCGCCCTCACCGCCCCAATTGGATTTGAAAACGCAGGGATAGCGCAGCGCATGGTTGTTTTTGCGGCGCCGGCGAAAGGCCGACACGCTTTCAAAGGCATAGGTGGCAGGAAAGGCAACCCGGGTTTCTTTGAAAAGCCCCGCCTGGCCTACCTTGCCCGGAAAACCGAATCGCACATCGTAGTTGGGAAAAACGTGGGTACAGTGTCGCCGACACAATCCGTAGAGGTCTTCGCTGGGTCCCTGGGGCAAAATGACCGCGTCAGCCGCGCTTATGGCGGCCCTGTCCTCATCGTTTGGAAGGCGGCCTGCACAGAGAATATTTTTGTCGGCAACGATGTTTGGATGAAAAGACAGAATCATGCTAATATCCCAGGCGCCTGACCGCCCTTTCATTCCTGGTCCAGTTTTTTTCTACTCGGACCCAGAGTTCCAAAAAAATCGTGCATCCCACCATTCGTTCAATCTCTTTTCTGGCCGCGGCCCCGATCTGCTTGATCTTTCGGCCCCCCTTTCCAATGATGATCGATTTCTGAGACTCTCGTTCCACGTGGATGGTGGCTTGAACGTCGATAAGATTTTTGTCGGCGCGTTCTTTAAATGACTCCACGGTTACGGCGACCGCGTAGGGGATTTCGTCGCCGGTCATACGAAAGACCTTCTCCCGAATCATCTCTGCGGCAATGACCCGCTCGGGCACGTCGGTAATGGTATCTTCAGGGTAGTACCGTGGCCCTTCGGGCAGGGCTTGAACCACTTCTGAGATGAGTTCGTCGATCTGTATTCGGTGAAGCGCTGAAATAGGCACTATGGCTCTGAACGGATAGACCTTTTGCCATCGTTCGATAAGGGGAAGCAGTGTTGTTTTTTTTAAAAGATCCACCTTGTTGATGGCAAGAACGGCCGGCGCACGTTTCTTTTCCAAGGCCTTCAGGACGATTTCATTGGACTGTGTGTCCCGCGAATCCCAGTCTATCATCACAAGGACTACATCCATATCACCCAAGGCCTTGATGGCAATGTCCACTATGCGTTTGTTCAATATGCCTTTTGCGGGATGAATTCCTGGTGTGTCCAGGAAGATAAGCTGTGCCTCGGGGCGGTGGGTGATCCCTAGAATGCGGTGGCGGGTGGTTTGGGGTTTTTCAGACGTAATGGCGATTTTTTGGCCCAAAAGTTGGTTCAACAGGGTGGATTTGCCCACGTTGGGTGCTCCGACGATACCAATATAACCGGACCGGAAAGACGAATCTTCACTCATGGGATGATTGTTTTTTCCTTTCATGTAAACCGCGACCGAGGCGGAAAATCCCGGTCGCGGGTCGCTGCCGTTCCTATAGCTTCCACCCAAGGGGCTTATATCAGAAAAAGGCTGAAACCTGAAGCGTGGGGTTTTACATCACGGGTTGTGAGTGCGGCCGGATTCGCGCCGTCCCGGTTCGGAGGCGGGCGCTACTGAGTTGGATACTTATGCGCGGAATATCTTTCCTTTGCGTGCTCAGAGAAAAAAGCTGTCAGGATTGTCCATGGCGAAGGGAAAAAATCGTCTTGGCGTCTGTTGACGACTTTGACAGCCCAGCAGTGCCGGTATTGCTCGCGCGATCTTTTATCGGCAAGTACGAATTGGATTCTCATCAACTCCAAATCGAGCTGATTCAATGCATCGCTTCTTGCCGCCTCTGTCAGCAACCCGTGGAACCGGAGGTCGTTTTTCTCAAACTCCAATGTGGGGGAAAGCCGAAAAGCACGGTTAATATACGCTTGATACAACGAAATCCGGGTCGTTGGAATTTGAGCATAAAAGGGAACTTTCCGTCGTCTTTTCCTAGTCGTTGACATGGGTGTTTTTTCTTTAACGCTGCACGCCTTTTTGTTCGAGGTCAAGGGACGAAGGATAGCCAGAAGTTTAACAAAAGGCGAAAAAAACCACTCCATAGTCTTCCCCTCCAACCAAAAAATGCGCCACTGTTGTGAAGGATGGTCGAAAACAACACGCGTCCGGAAACCTTTTGACCGGATGGAGCCAGGATGAATAGGGTCTATTGGTATTTTATTGCAAGAAACTCGGTCTAAACCGGGAACAACCGGTTGCGGATCGCTGTTCAGAAATCCGGAAGCCGGCCTATCGAAACGCCAACCAGGCTTGCCCTTGTTGACGCTATCAGTACCGTTGGAAACGGAGAACTACACCATTATTTTCAGCCCATATAACAACCGGATTAAGAATGCAATGGAAAAACGGCTTTTTCAAAAAAAACAAAAAGGCCGACCACCGGAACAACCGACTGTGCCGAAAAACCCCTCTGCAATGGCTCTTAGGATCGTCGAAAATAGTACTTCAGAGCCAAACGGGCGTATTCCTGGGCTCTTGTCCGGAGGAGTTCGTCGTGTACAACCAGCACGGCTACCACCAGTTTTTCGGGGCCGGCCTTTTCCAGCCCGTAACCCACAAACCAGTCGAAAAGCCATTCGCGGGTTTCATTTTTAATGGAACCGGTCTTGCCGCCCAAAGCAAGCTTGGACAAGACGCGATCCGTTCGGAAGCCTTTAAAGGCCCGCTTGCTGGTTCCACTGGAAATAGTGGCGGCCATCAATGTCATCATTTCCCGGCACGTCTCCGGAGACATCACTTGCCTGGTCCGGTTGCCGTCACTGGAATAGACCGTGGTGTCGTGCATGTCGGCAATGGATTTGACCAGACAGGGTTCCACCAAATTTCCGCCATTGACCACCGCCGAGGTAATCATGGCTGCGTGTATGGGAGAAATGATCGTTTCTCGGTTGAAGCCGGAAGCGATCTCCGCCCAGTGATACGGGTCATCATCAATAAAAAACCGGCTCGGTTGAACCGGCAGTTCGAAGTCAATCGGCCGGTTGAATCCAAATCGGTCGGCATATCGGGTCAGGGCATCGTTTTTCAGCACATATATACCCAGCTTTCCAAAAGCGGGGTTGATGGATTTTGCAAACGAATCCTTCAACGACAAGCTGTTGGTGTAGCGATTTGTGTTATTTTTCAATTGGTTCTTGTATAGGGTATGGGAGCGGCCGTTATAGGTCAACGTGGAATCGGCGGACAGTTTGCCGTGCTCAATGGCCGCGCAAGCGGTGATAATTTTGAAAATGCTGGCGGCCGGAAATATACCGATGGATCCGGTGTCTCTGAATGCCTCGTTTGTCCTGTGGTCTACCATGGAAAAGATCTGCCCCGAAGTGGGTTCCATGGCTACGAAGCAGATAAGAGGAGAGCGGGCGCCTCGAATTTTCTCGTTCACGAATCCTTGGAAATCGGCGTCCAGGGTGGTTTCCGCGGAAAACATTTCGCCTGAGTAGGGGAAACCGAACTTTCCCCCGGGGCTGCTGAAAACAGCCTTTGAATCGATGAGGTCTGCGAGGTCCTTTTTTTCAAACAACCAGCGGCCGGCCTTGCGTTGTTGCGGTTCGTTTCTGGCGCTGACAATGGTGCCAAACCAATCTGTTGGCGGATGGGCCCTAAAAAACCAAACACCCAGAATAAAAACAAGTAATATGGGCAGCATCCAGACGCTTTGTTTCAACAGTTTCTTTCGGAGGCTCCGGCGTCGAAGCCGCTTCTGATATGTTTTCCAGCTTGGATAGTTTTCCATTGCCTATGAGACTGTAAGCCTATTGCCGGCATGCAAATCGACGGCTTTCCGCTGATTTCGAGCAACTTCGATCCGGACACACCAAAGAAACCGCGGACGCCGGAAAGATACCGACTAATGGGAAAATGTGTCAAGGAAGACCCGCGCCCACGACCAAAAAAATTGAGCCGTTAATCGATGCGACACAACACCGGGCCGTTATTTCAAGATCGACGGTTGCCTTTCCGAAACCCGCTCGACGAGGCTGATGTCCCACAAATTTGTCGGACGGCGGATCCAGGGGAAAAGCCCTGCGTTGACATCGCAGCAGGAATACGATATTTGCCCGTTGAATGCAGGAACCGGAACATGTTTGGAAATATGTCGGTTTCTGGTATGAGAAGAGGGCTGACATGACGCACGAGCATAGAAAACAGCCGCGTATTGATTTCCACCTGAATATTGCGGTGAAAGGCCAAAAGGGGCCGCAACGGATTATCAACTTCAGCCCCAGCGGTTTTTTTTTGAGTACCGAGGATCCCCGACAATACCAAGTGGGCGATGAAATTTGTGTCGTTATGGAGCTTCCCAACGAACAGGCCCCTCGTGAGCTCAAAGCCCGGGTCGTTCATGTATCTGAAAGAGGCGTTGGGGTTGCGTTCATGAATCTTCAACCGGAAGATGCCGTGTCTGTGGAATATTGCTTCCACATTTTCAAACATACCATGCCGTTGCCGGAAAGCTGAAAAGGGTTTGTACGATATTCGATAAATGGGATGGCGGGCCTTTAAAAAAGGCCTGCTGAAATCTTTTAAGGGGGTATACGGTGGGTACCGATGCGAAGACCGTCGTGGTCAGGGCGAATGTGGAAATGACTGTCGCTTCTCTTCAGGCTATTGTCGCCAATGCCAAGGCCGCGTCAAGGACCGACGACAAGGGATTATATCGTATAGACACCGCAGATAAGGTCAGCGAGATGATCTCCCGTTTCCTGTTGGAAAGGGATTTCGAAAGCTTTGTTGAAAATGCGGACAACTATTAGAATCAACCGCCCCGACCTTTCTTATGAAACAATACCGCATCAAAGAAGCCTCTTGTCAGTCCGGGGACTCTATTTTTTCCATACCATACGGCGAGGTCTTGAACCCGGCCCAGTATGAAGCGGTAACGACCTTACATGGTCCCCTCCTGGTCGTTGCAGGCGCAGGGAGCGGCAAAACGAGAACCCTGACGTATCGGGTCGCCCGGTTGGTAGAGGTGGGGATTTCCCCCGGATCGATACTGCTGCTTACATTCACCCGAAGGGCCTCCCAGGATATGCTCCGCAGGGCCGCGTCGCTTTTGGACCATCGTTGTGAAAAGGTGGCGGGGGGGACCTTCCATTCTTTTGCAAACGCAACCCTGAGACGTTACGCAACCCTGCTCGGATTTGAGACCGGATTCTCGATATTGGATCGGGCCGATTCTGAAGACATCATTAATCTGGTCCGCACCAGGCTGAAATTGAATTTCAAGGAAAGGCGGTTTCCCCGAAAACGCACCATCGCCGGTATTTTCAGCAAGGCAGTGAACAAGGGTCTGAGTGTTGAAGATGTTGTTTTTGATGATTATTCCAATTTCGTGGAAGACGTGCCGGATCTGCTTCGGCTCCATGGGCTTTTTGAGGCCTACAAGCAAAAACACGGGCTTTTGGACTATGACGACCTTCTCATTTACATGAGACGCCTGATTCAAGACCACAAGGACGTGAGGGAGAAACTTTCCCGAAAGTATCAATATGTCATGGTGGATGAGTATCAGGACACGAACAAAATCCAGGCGGATATTGTGCAGTACCTTGGCCATTCCCACAACAACGTGATGGTGGTAGGCGACGATTCCCAGTGTGTCTACGCCTTTCGGGGAGCGAATTTCGGCAACATCATGGACTTTCCCCGCGTATTCCCGGGCGCCAGGATCATCAAGCTGGAAGAAAACTATCGCAGCACCCAGCCCATACTGGACCTGACGAATGTCATCATTGATCGGGCAACAAAAAAGTACGCGAAAGTCCTTTTCACCAGGAAACAGGGGGGGGTGCGGCCGGTTTTGATTAAGGCCGGCGATGAACGTACGCAATCGCGATTTGTCGTTCAGCGGATCCTGGAATTGCGCGAACAAGGTGTCCCTTTGGATGATATGGCGGTGCTGTTTCGGTCCGGTTTTCATGCCTTTGATTTGGAAATCGAACTGAACCGGGCCAACATTCCTTTTGTCAAGGTGGGAGGGTTCAAGTTCATGGAAACGGCGCACATCAAAGACGTGCTGGCCCACATGAAGGTATTGGCAAATCCCAACGACTCGGTGAGTTGGCATCGGATCCTCCTCCTTCTCGACGCGATCGGGCCGAAGGCCGCAGATGCGATTTTCCAGGATGTGGCTGCTTCCGGCAAAGGCGTTGCGGGGCTGGCTGCACATACGCCATCGCCTCGTTACGAAAAGGGCTTTGCAAGACTCAAAAAGACCCTGGCAGACCTTGACGCTTATCGTTTGTCGGTAGCGGAGATCGGCGCCGGATTTGTCGGCTACTACGAACCTTACTTGAAAAAAAAGTTTGACAATTACCCCAAACGTATAAAGGACCTGGAACACCTCGTGGCCATTATGGAGCGTTATGAGGATCTTGAAAAGTTTCTCTCCGATATGGCCCTGGAACCTCCGAGTTCCAGCGTAGATGACATTTTGGCCACGGACTATGACGACGAGAAACTGGTGCTTTCAACGATTCACTCGGCCAAGGGTTTGGAATGGAATACGGTTTTTGTCATTTGGGCCTTGGAGGGCCGCTTCCCAACGATCTACGCCGTGCGCAGCGAAGAAGAAATGGAAGAAGAACTGCGACTCATGTATGTGGCCGCCTCAAGGGCGGAAGAAAACCTGTACTTTACCTATCCTATCAATATCTATGATCGAGGCACGGCCATGGTTCTTGGCAGGCCTTCCAGGTTTATTGAGAATATTTCCGAGGATATTCTCGAACCCTGGTCTCTCACGGACGATTATGACGACCCGTATACGCCGTGGGAATAGCCGGTAAAAGGTAATGATCCGGCTTGGGCGAATCATGCCCGACCAACTAGAAAAACACTGTCGCTATGATCCCGATTCGCGATACCATACGGTCTCAGACCTATCCAATCGTCAATCTCAGCCTTATTGCCGCCAATGTCCTGGTGTTTTTTGTTGAGTTGTCTCAGGGCCAAGCCCTGGACAAGTTTATTTTCATCTATGGTCTTGTGCCCGCCCGCTATTCGGTCCCTCAGCTCGGAGACTATTTTACCGTGGGCCAGCAGGCCGTCCCCTTTGTGACGTTTATGTTTTTGCACGGGGGCTTTCTGCATTTGTTGGGAAACATGTGGTCACTTTACATCTTCGGCGATAACGTGGAAGATCGTCTGGGCCACTTTCGGTATCTTGCCTTTTACCTGCTTTGCGGACTGGCTTCGGGGGTCTCTCATCTGGCGCTGAATTGGCATTCCCAGATACCCACGATCGGTGCCAGTGGTGCTATCGCCGGCGTCATGGGTGCGTACTTTGTGTTGTATCCCAAGGCTAAGATTCTGACTCTGGTGCCGATTTTTATTTTTATCCAGTTTGTAGAATTGCCGGCCTTTATCTTTTTGGGAATTTGGTTTCTTTTTCAATTTCTCAGCGCGGCCGGAACCTCCGCCCAAGTGGGCGGCATTGCCTGGTGGGCTCATATCGGAGGTTTCGTGTTCGGCATTATCTTTTTAAAACTGTTCGAGTGGTTGCCTCAAGTG